>JBDKHP010000494.1:0-8657 GCA_039797645.1 Bacteroidota bacterium | reverse complement strand
GGTTGCCCCAAGTAGTGTAAGTATTTGAAATTAAGAACTATGCAATAGAACATTGCAGCGTGAGAAGTCCCAGTAAGTCCTTGGTTTCCAAATCAGATATAGCCCGCACCAGCAAAGCACGCGCCAGCCAAATTCCCCTCTCGATGGGTGGCCGAAGGCCTAATGTCATTAAGTTAAGGAAATAACTTTCAGTAAACCGAATTATGAGTCGAAGTTCTTGCAGTACTCATTCGCTATCAGATACCCTCAAAGCACCAAAGGTGCGCAATAACTAGCCTTGGGTGAAGCCCAAGGTAGAAGTCGACAAGGTGCATCACTAAGCCCCAAAGGGGCGAAATCAATCTGTCAACATAATTGATTTTGAACTTATTACGCCCCTTTGGGGCTTTACAAATCTGGTGGCTTCTTTTTTCACAGGCCTTACAGCCTGTGCTATTTATTACGCACCTTTGGTGCTATCAAGCAATAATGATAGGGTAATTCTAGCGTAGTACCCGTTCTTTTAAGTTGGGAATATACCGAGGAAAATATCACTGAAATACAGACCCATACATTACTTTTTTCTTAACTTAATGACATTGCCCTAACGGGCAGCCCTCCGACGGAGGGGGATTTGCTGGCGCGTAATCGGCGTCTGCGCCTTCGGATGCGCCACATGGCCGTAGGCCAACTGAAAGTGCCAGCCCAGTGTACCTACGGCGTGGGATTGGAAACAGTAAGCACGGTCTAGCCCGGATAGTAGCGGTAGCCCACAGCAACGAACTGCAATGGCCTTTTGTACTGGGGTTTGATTGTAATACTTTCGCAGCCAAGTGACACTGTTCCCGTTTGCGAGGACTACAAGCGGATAGCCGGCAGCGGGGCTTATTTGGAAAGTTTTGCTCCCGCTCCTAATTTTTCTTTTTTTTCTTTTTTTTTCTTTCGGCTTGGGCTATTTTACGAGGAGGTTGTATTTGAGGATGCAGATTATGAGGCTGAGTTTGTCGCGCCAGTTTGTTTTCTTGCCTTCGTTCGTGCTGCGGCCATGGTAGGATATGCCGACTTCGTAGATGCGAATGTTGGGAATGCGGCTGACTTTGGCGGTGACTTCGGGTTCGAATCCGAATCTTTTTTCTTTGAGGTCGAGTGATTGTAGGATTTCTGTGCGAAAGAGTTTGTAGCCTGTTTCGAGGTCGGTAAGGTTGAGGTTGGTGAAGATATTGGAGAGCCAAGTGAGGTTTTTTGTGCCAATTTGTGTCCAGTATGAGAGAATTCGGCGGGGTTTGTTGCCTATGAATCGGGATCCGTACACGATGTCGGCCATGTTTGTGAGTATGGGGTGTAGGAGTTCGGGGTATTCGTTGGGGTCGTATTCGAGGTCGGCGTCTTGGATGATTGTGTATTGGCCTGTTGCGCGTGCTATTCCGGTGTGTAGTGCTGCTCCTTTGCCTTGGTTTGTTTCGTGGTAAAAGTACTGGATGTTTATTGTTGGGTTTCGGTTCTTGAAATCGAGGATTTTGGCTTCGGTTTCGTCGGTGGAGCAATCGTTGATGATGACGATTTCTTTTTCGATTCCGTAGGGTAGTACGGCTTGGCGTACTTTGTCGAGTATGAATTGTATGGTTTGGGCTTCGTTGTAGGCGGGTATGATAATGGATAAACTGAGCGGCCGCATAGTGGTTGTGTTTGTGAGGGTTTGTTTGGCTGCAATCAGCTTGCTGCGCTATTGAGGTTGATGTCGTTGAAGTTGGAAAAGAACATGACTGTGCCAAAGAATCCGACGCCTATAATTATGTCGGAGTCGGCAAGGTCGATTTTGGTGATGGAAAAGAAGAAGAAGTTATCGACATAGACTAATTGATCTACGATTCGGTTGGTGAATTGTTTGCCGAGTGTCATGCCAAAGTCTGATATTGATTCAGTCCACATGTTTCCTTGGTAGGCTTGTATGGCTTTTTGTCGTTCGTCTTCCATTTTTTTGTAGAGCTTCTCTTTGAGTAGGGTTTTGTGGGTTTCGAGCGATGGGTTGGTGATGGCTGCTATGATGAATAGTATGAGCACTGCGGCGATGGTTCCTATTTTTGTGTGTTTCATGCGGGTATTATTTAAAATTTACCAGTAAGTTTAGGGCTTGAACGTGTTGTGAGGTATGCTCAAGTTCGTGGAAATAGAGCCTTTTTGTTTTTATATTCGGGAAAGATCCCGGATGGTTTTCAAATGTGGCTGTTTTCTTCTTACAATATTACTAAAAAGGCGCATGATAATGAAACTCTTAATTGGGTTTAGAGAATTTCGTCGCGAGATGTGTCTAAACGGATGAAAATGAATACAAGGATGGTAAATGCGATTAAGGATGAACCACCGTAGCTGAAGAATGGTAGCGGGATTCCTATTACGGGCATGAGCCCGATTGTCATTCCGATATTTACGAAGAGGTGGAAGAATATGATGGATGCTACGGAGTAACCGTACACACGTGAGAATGTAGAGCGTTGTCGTTCGGCCAATTGGATGGTTCGGGCGATGAAAGCTCCGAATACGAGTAGTACAAATGTGCTTCCGATGAACCCCCATTCTTCGCCGATGGTGCAGAATATAAAATCGGTACTTTGTTCGGGTACGAATGAGCCTTTGTTTTGGGTGCCTTCTAGGAATCCTTTTCCGCTGAGCCCCCCAGACCCAATGGCAACTTTGGATTGGTGTACGTTGTAGCCAATGCCGCGTGGGTCTGTTTCGATGCCAAGTAGCACATTTATACGATTTTGCTGGTGGGTGCCGAGCATGTTTTGAAAAAAATAGTTTACAGAATAGCTGAAACTAATGGCACTAAAGGCGAAAAAGAGTAAAAAGTAGATGTATCTGAGTCTTCGTCTGAATGCCCAGATCCAGAAAGCTAGAATTGAGACAATGCTGCAGATTGCTATGATATTTTCTAATGCCCAATTGAGTTTTGTGAAGTAGCTTGCTGCCCATACTAGGGCAATGAGTAGGGTTATGATGCTCGTTGCGATGAGCAGGGTACGTAGGTCGCGTTGAATTATGAAGAATATGAGGAGCACGAAGATAAGTACGCCAATTTCGACATAGAGTAGGGATGATAGTAGTACGGAAATGAAGAGTATTATGAGGCTCGTGCCGATTAGAAGAAATTCGCCGGGCATTCCTTCGCGGTAAAAAACGAGAAGGAAGGATGCGTACACTAGGGCTGACCCCGTATCGTTCTGTTTGATGATTAATAAGAAGGGTACCACCACGATTGCTAATAGCTTGAGTATTGTTTGGCGGCTTCGTAGGTTTACACCGTAGCCAGAAAGTATGCGGGCTATTGCGAGGGTGGTTCCTAATTTGGCAAATTCGGCGGGTTGTAGCCGGAATCCGCCGAGCTCAAACCACGATCTAGCTCCGTTTACTTTTGTACCCACAAAGAGAACAATTACTAAAAGGAGCATGGCAAGGCCATAGATGTAAAAACTAAATACGGAGTAAAACTTGGTGTCTATTTGTACGGCGAGTAGGGCTAGGGTGAGTGCCAGACCGATCCAGATTATTTGTTTTACATAACTGTGTGCAAAACGTGTGAAGTCTGTAGTGTTGGGTTCGTAGGTGGCAGAGAATATACTGAACCAACCCATGGTGACTAGGGTTAAATAGAGGACTATGATTACCCAATCGACTCGTTTGCTTGTTTTCAACATCGCTGCCATCTAATGCTTTTTTTTGGTGCTGTGCCGTATTGAATCTTTTGGCAGAATTCTTTTAAGAAATAGTATGCTCGTGGTATCTCGCATTTTTAGGTAATGTTCGGGAATTAGGTTGGCTTCTATCATGCGTTTTTCGAGTTCAGGGCGGGTTACTGAGTCTTTTAGGTATTTTTCGATCATGAGACTGGCAATTGGAGCAGCCCATGTTGCTCCGAAGGTTCCGTTTTCTACATATACTGAAATCGCAATTTTGGGATTGTCTTTTGGAGCGAAGGCAGTAAAAATAGAGTGGTCTTTGCCATGGGGGTTTTGTGCTGTTCCAGTTTTTCCACAAACGGCAATGCCTGGGACTTGTGCACCGACACCTGTACCAGAGGTAATAACTTTTTCCATACCATTTACAATGGGTTCAAAGAAGTGTTCGTCGATGCCTGTGTAGTTTCGTTTGGTAAAACGTGCCGATATTGTGTCTTGCCCAGCGATGTGTTTGACTATGTGTGGGGTAATATAATAGCCTCTGTTGGCGATTGTGGCTGTCATGTTTGCCATCTGGAAGGGTGTGAGTAGTAATTCGCCTTGGCCGATACCCATTGAAACCAACCAAAGTGATTTCCATTTGTTGAGACCGTGTTTTTTGTTGAGATTTTCGGACTTGGGTATGTTTCCTGTGAGTTCACCAAAGACATCGCTGCCAAGTTTTTTGCCGATTCCAAAACCAGTGACTAAGTTTCTCCAGTTGTTGTAGCCTGCGGTGATATTCGGAAAACGGTCTGAGTCTAATGTGCGACGGAACGCGTTGCAGAAAAACGCGTTGCAAGAACGTTGTACTGCTTCTTCTACAGCCATTGCAAAATTGTGGTGGCAGCCTAAGTGGAAGTTACCAACGTTGTATCCTCCTTGGCAATTAAAGGTTGATGTTGTCGTAATAACTCCTTCTTGTAATGCGATAAGAGCGTTTATGGGTTTGAATGTTGAGCCTGGTGGATATTGCGCCATGAGTGCTCTGTTGAATAGGGGTTTTAGAGGGTCGTTGGCAAGCTCGCGGTAGTTGCGTCCACGAATACGGCCTACGAGTAGGGCGGGGTCGAAGGTTGGGGCCGAAATCAGGGCCAATATTTCGCCGGTTTCTGGTTCTATTGCTACAATACTACCGATTTTATGTTGCATCAGAAGTTCGCCGTATTCTTGTAAATCGCGGTCTAAGGTTGTATTGAGATCCTTTCCGACAATGGGTGCTTGGTCTTGCGTTCCAGCTTTGTAAGATTCTATTTTACGGTTGAATTTATCGACCAAAAAGATACGCTTCCCTTTTTCTCCGCGTAATTCTTTTTCGTAAGCACGTTCCAGACCACTTATCCCGATGTAATCGCCCATTTTGTAGTAGTCGTCATTTTGTATCACCCGGTCGTTTACTTCGCCTACATAGCCCAGTAGGTGTGCTCCCAATGGTTTGGAATAACTACGTAACGTACGAGTAACCACAACGAAGCCTGGGTATCCAAACATAATCTCTTGCAGCGTGGCATAGGTTTTTCCCGATATTTGCTTCACAATCACGGTGGGAATCATTTTTCCGTTTACACGCGCCTTGTTTACCTGCCGTCTGAAATCTTTGAGCGATATATTGAGTACTTGTATGAGTTTTAGTGTATCGAACTCTCTTGTGAGTGCGGGTGTCATTGCTAAATCGTAGGCTACTTCATTAAAAACGAGCAACTTTTCATTTCGGTCGAAAATAAGGCCGCGGTCGGGGTACAGGACTTCTATTCGGGTTGAGTTATTTTCAGCAGATATTTTTGTTTCTTCGTCGATTATCTGAAGGTAAAATAGTCGCGATAGATATACCAGTAGTAACAACGATACAATTGAAAGAAAGATGTATTGTCGGTCGGAAAATTGATTTTTGTTTTGAAATGCGCTCATACGACTTTCTTAAAAACCCAATATTGACTTACGATAATAAGAAATGTAGTAATTAGCGTATTTACTACGGCTTTAGCAAGTACCCAGCCCATTTGTTTTAAACTAAATGCCTCAATCCAGTAGAAGATGAATTGATGCGCAAATGTCATGAGGAGTGCATACTTGAGTGCCCAAATCAGGCCAAAGTACTCGAGACGTGGGTAAGTGCCTTTTTCGTATGAGTCTCTATCGGAGAGGGATGTTAGAACCATAGGTCGGATTCCCGCCACAAAAACGGAGGCAAAAGCATGTTGTCCGAAGCTGTCTGCATGCCAATCGACTAGAAGGCCAAGGAAAAACGAAGAAAGCAAAACCAGCCATTGAGGCGTTTCAAAGGGCAATAAAAGAATAAATATGAGATAGAAATACGGACTCAGTTCGAGACTCGAAAAATGAATTAGATTCAAAATGATTTGAAATAATACCAGGGCGATTAGCCGAAAGGCATTTCGAAGTACTACGCGCATCATTGGGAAACCTCCTCTAAATCTAGTTGTTGGTCTTTAAGCAAATTTTTGACAGCCATTACAGGACCTAGTGTTGTGAAATCGGTAGAAAGTTGTATCCGAATATCGTAGAAATTACTGCCCGAAGGTTTATGTACGTCACGAATTGTTCCGACCATCATACCCGTTGGGAAAATAGCGGAGTAACCACTAGACACAATGGTATCTCCAACGGCCATTTTCGCATGGCCTGGAATTCCATCCATCACTACTTCGTAGGGCGAATCGCCGGGCCAACGAACTGAACCTAAATAACGTTTGGTCTTTACCATACCCGAAAGGTTGTAATCTTGGTTTAGTAAAGAAATAACCAAAGAATAATCGTTTGAAACTGCCACAACCACACCAACTACACCTGTGGCGGATATTACTGCCATGTCGATTTCCATCCCTTGGGCTTTACCCTTGTCGAGTGTAATGAAATTTCGAGGATTAGATGTGGAATTTTTCACCACATTGGCAGCAATATACACGTACTGTTGTTTGTACACGGTATCTGTCTGTGCATGAAAAACAGCGGTATCTAAGCGGAGTGCGAGTAAGGATTTATTGGCAAGGATTGTATTTTGCACGTTTAGTTCGCGGTTTATTTCGCGTAAACGATAATAAGAAATCACTTCACTTATTTGCGAAGAGATTGCTCCTGTTACTTTTTGTGCAGAATGAAGAAATCGCCCCCCGTTTTTATGGTGTGTCACCACAAACGTGAACGCAGATACCTCGAGCACAAAGAAAAGTATGTACACATGATATTTGGCAAAGAAAACTACTAAATTGCGCATACAAAATTAAAAAACGAGTCCGGTGCATTGCTCCAGACTCGTCTGATTGAAAAATTCAAAAATTATACAGAACCCTTGATTAAGAAAGGGAATTTTTCGATATTTTTAAGTGCAATACCCGTACCACGAGCCACTGCGTGAAGAGGATCTTCCGCAATATTCACAGGGATATTGGTTTTGTCGTGGATTCGTTTTGCCAAACCCCGAAGTAATGCACCACCACCAGCCAACCAGATTCCATTTTGGTAGATATCTGCATATAATTCTGGGGGCGTTTGTTCCAGTACACTCAAAATAGCATTTTCTACTTTAGATACAGATTTATCGAGGCAGTGTGCAATTTCTTGATACGAAACTGGTACTTCTACGGGGAGAGCTGTCATTTGGTGTGGGCCGCGTACCAGATAGTCTTCTGGTGGGTTTTCTAAATCGGCAAGCACTGAACCCACGTTGATTTTAATATCTTCTGCCGTACGGTCGCCAATTTTGATGTTATGTTGGTGGCGCATATACTCCTGAATGTCATAAGTAAAGTCGTCACCAGCAATGCGAAGCGATCTGTCGGCAACAATACCACCCAGAGAGATTACTGCAATTTCTGTAGTTCCGCCACCTATATCCACAATCATGTTGCCTTCTGGTGCTTGTACGTCGATACCAATACCGATCGCCGCTGCCATTGGCTCATGGATCATATATACTTCACGCGCTCCTGCATGTTCTGCCGAAGTTTGCACAGCCCTTTTTTCAACCGGAGTACTCCCAGACGGAATGCAAATAACCATCCTCAAGGACGGCGTAAATAAATTGCTGCCTGTATTTATCATTTTGATAAATCCACGAATCATGTGCTCTGCGGCTTCAAAATCGGCAATTACACCATCTTTCAAAGGGCGAACCGTACGTATATGGTCGTGAGTTTTACCATGCATTTGGCGGGCGCGGGTCCCGATGGCATAAATTTTCCCGGTTGTGTTTTCGATTGCAACAATCGAAGGTTCATCAACAACAATCTTATCATTCTGTATGATAATAGTGTTGGCAGTACCCAAGTCGATTGCGATTTCTCGCGTCAAAAAAGAGAACAATCCCATAAGTGTCTAAAATCTCCGTTTATTAAGAATTTGGGTAAACCGATGGTTGTGTAGCTTTACCTCACACAACCATCAAATACTGTTTATTTAGTGTTTAAAGTGTCGTACACCAGTAAAGACCATCGACATATTGTTTTCGTTGCAGAAAGCAATACTATCTTTATCCTTCACAGATCCACCGGGTTGAATTACCGATTTGATACCTGCTTGGTGTGCAGTTTCCACCGAGTCTGCAAACGGAAAAAACGCGTCAGATGCCAGTACAGCACCCGTAAGATCGAACTCGAAACTTACCGCTTTTTCAATCGCCTGCTTTAGGGCATCGATGCGCGAGGTTTGCCCTACACCACTGGCGCAAAGCTGTTTGTTTTTTGCCAACACAATCGCATTCGACTTCGTATGCTTTACAATTTTATTTGCAAATATAAGATCTTCAATCTCTTCAGTCGAAGGATTCACCTGAGTAACAGACGTTAAATCGACAGAAGTCTCGGTCTTAAGATCCTTGTCCTGGACCAGCACACCGTTGAGCAATGCACGAAATTGGCTTTTTACGGCCAGGCTTTGTTTCTGAACCAGAATGATACGATTCTTCTTTTGTTTGAGAACTTCCAAGGCAGCTTCATCGAAGCT
>JBDKHP010000493.1:0-8118 GCA_039797645.1 Bacteroidota bacterium | reverse complement strand
ATATAATAAAAGTGGGTTGTAGGGATTGTTGCCCGGGTTCTGCGCCACAGCTAAGCCTGCTTGGCGTGCCAAATGGTTGCAGCGTCCTTCAATATAATTCTCGAAACTATTGGCCGGATTTAATTGCGGATCCACATGGAGTTTTTTGATACCCGGTATTACGAACGGATTGCGTATTACTTCGTTGGTGGCGTTCAGCGGACGGTTGTGTAACTGTTCTGCCTCACGTGGGGGTAGCTGTACGGTGTTGTCGTCGCCCTTCTGACGGTGCATAATTACACTATACCCCAACTTTGCGTCTTGCCCCAGAACGCGTCGTAAGGTTTTGCGTAATATGTCGATGTAATGCTCTTCCAGATATTCGTAAAAAAACGGACTCGGAACTTGAATCGTTAAGATATTGTTTTCCAATCGGATAGGTACTATCGGGCTGAACCATGTGGAAAAGCTAGTTTCCGGCACATTGTCGCGAATTACTCGCAGGCACTCTTTCCAAACTATATCGTATTGCTTATCCATTTAGAATTTAGGGCTTTATAAAATCAGACACTAGCTATTTATTTCACTGTAAAGTTTCACAAAAAAAACAATTAAAAAAAGCTCTTTTGTGTTTGCTTTTTCCGACAGTTTTTCAACACACCAAAAATCAGGCTTTTAGGTAATTATTTTTTTTTATTTATTTTTACTCTATTGATTAACAATTACTTAACACAAACAAAACGTTTCATTTTGCTTTAAATAGCTGGTATGTAGCTACTTGAATTTTATTGTTTAAAGCGATGTTTAACTGCAAATTTAGTCTGCTGTTTTATTGCGAATAATTAATGCTTGTGTGGCCTGTGTTTGTATTTGTTGTTGCCTGTTTCGTGGATTTGCAGATGGTATTGCAGTGGTGTTTTACCTTCATATTTCCTGCCAAAGCTTTGCAGATTGGGATTGGTTTTGTGGGTGTATTGATTGGCTTGAGTAATGCTTGTTTCGACTGAACGTACCAAGCCAGTGTTTCCAAAATAAGTTTGGGTGTTGTAAATGTGAGTTTTGTTGTTGGGGAATTGCCCATGTGTGGTTTGCTTGTGTACCTCTAAGCAAGGTTTGCATTTCTGTTGTTTGGAAAATTCCATACGAATAAGGTGTATGGTAATACTTTCGGTTGTTTGTTGTTGTTGGCTGTTGTGCCTTGTGTATGGATTTTCATGGCCATAGGCCAAGCAGAAGTGTTGGCCCTAGGTGACAGCGGCGTTACAAATGGAGCTGCCGACCGAACTAGCCCGGATCGCGGCAAGTAGCCCACAGCATGTGACGTAGTGGCCTTTGGTACTGGCTTATGACTGAAATACTTAGGCGACCAAGTGATAGCGTACCCGTTGCGAGGACTACAGCCAAGAGCCGGTAGCCGCCCTTACAAATATTGTTGGGCTACAGCTCCTTATCTTTATTTTTTTCTTTTGCTTTGGGTCGGATTTTTTTCGAGACAAGTGTGGTTTTGGGATAATTTTCCTATATTTGCAATGCACGCATAACAAATTAACCATTTTTTTTACTAAGAACCTACGAATGAAACCTCAAGAAACGGTAGATTTTCATATTAAATCGACTTGGCACGCACTTTCGCGAATGTATAATCAGATTGCAGCAGACTATGGAATGTCGCTTTCTATTGGTTATGTACTTATTAATGTGATGCCTGAGGGCACGCCGGCAACCAAAATTGCGCCGCTGATGGGTATGGAGCCTACAAGTTTGAGTCGATTGCTTAAAACGATGGAAGATACAAACCTTATTTATAGGGAAAAAGATGCGATAGACAAACGAGTGGTGCGTATTCACCTTACCAATGAGGGTATTTTGAAGAAAAAGGTGGCCAAAATGGTTATTAAAAAGTTCAATGAAGAGATTTACGATCGGATTCCGATGGAGGATATGGTGGTGTTTTTTCGGGTGATTGAGGCGATCAATGCGTTTTCTACTGACTATATTCCGCCACAGCATCGTACGGCGACTGAGATGTTGGGTTCGCAGGATTTTTAATGGTTGTATTCTCCCTAATATATTGTGTTTCACTATTTATTAATAATTTACAGATGACTCGAAGAATCAGAAATGTGGCCGTTTTGGGCTCTGGTGTGATGGGTTCGGCGATTGCTGCTCATTTTGCTAATGTGGGGCTGAGCGTCTTGTTACTCGATATTGTGCCGAAAGATTTGTTGCCTGAGGAACAGGCAAAAGGACTTTCGCTGAATGATAAAGCGGTGCGTAACCGTATTGTGGACGATTCGTTACGGAGGTCGATTGCCTCGAAACCGTCGCCTATTTACCACCGGGATTTTGCTAGCCGTATCCGTACGGGGAATTTCGACGACGATTTACACCTTATTAAGGATGCAGATTGGGTAATTGAAGTGGTGGTAGAACGCTTAGATATTAAAAAACTGGTGTTCGAAAAAGTGGAAAAATTTCGGAAGCCGGGTTCAATAATCAGCTCGAACACCTCGGGAATTCCTATCTATACGATGCTCGAGGGGCGGTCGGAAGATTTTGTGGCGAATTTTTGTGGTACGCACTTCTTCAATCCGCCTCGGTACTTGAAGCTTTTTGAGATTATTCCGACGCAAAAAACCGATCCCGATTTGGTGAATTTTCTTACCGATTATGCTGCCCGATTCCTCGGAAAAACACCGGTGCTTTGTAAGGATACGCCTGCTTTTATTGCAAATCGGGTGGGTGTGTTTTCGATTATGGCACTTTTCCATTTGGTGGACGAGATGGCACTTACTGTCGATGAGGTGGATAAGCTTTCTGGCCCAGTGCTCGGTAGGCCAAAATCGGCCACGTTTCGTACTTGCGATGTGGTGGGCTTGGATACCTTGGTGCATGTGGCGAATGGTTTGGATGCGAATTGCCCCAACGACGAACGTCACGACTTGTTTACGCTGCCGAATTTTGTGGCGCAGATGCAGGCCAATAATTGGCTCGGCGATAAGTCGAAACAAGGGTTTTATAAGAAAACAAAGAATGCTGAGGGTAAACGCGAAATCCTTTCGCTCGATCTTAAAACACTGGAATACAAGCCTAAAGCTAAGGTAAAGTTTGAGACTTTGGAGCAAACTAAGTCGATTGGCAATTTGGGTAAACGGACTAAAGTTTTGTATGAAGGCACAGACCGTGCGGGTGAGTTTTACCGCAAATCGTTTAACGCGCTGTTTGCTTACGTGTCGTATAGAATTCCTGAAATTGCTGACGACTTGTTTAAGATTGATGACGGCATGAAGGCGGGTTTTGGTTGGCAACTTGGCCCTTTTGAGGCTTGGGATGCTGTGGGCGTGGAGGCTGCTATTGCGCAAATTACTTCTGAAAATAATACTGTGGCTCAGTGGGTTGTAGAGATGTTGGATGCTGGTGCGAAATCGTTTTACCTCGTAGAGGATGGTGTGCGAAAGTATTGGCACATCGGGCAGAAACAATACGTTGTGATGCCAGGTTCTGAAAATCGGATTGAATTGGCTAACCTAAAAGCTACGGCGACTTTGTGGGAAAATGCCGATGCAAGCATTATCGACTTGGGCGATGGTATTCTGAATGTGGAGTTCCATAGTAAAATGAATACGATTGGTGCGGGGACTTTGCAAGCGCTCAACAAGGCTATTGATATGGCTGAAAAAGATTATAAAGGTGTGGTGGTTGCCAACGAAGGCGAACATTTTTCGGCAGGTGCAAATGTGGGCATGATTTACATGTTGGCATTAGAGCAAGAATGGGACGAATTGAGCTTTGCGGTGTCGTATTTTCAAAAGACGATGATGCGGATGCGGTATTCGTCGGTTCCGGTTGTGGCTGCACCTCATGGAATGACCCTCGGCGGTGGCTGCGAATTGTGTATGCACACCGATAAAGTGGTGGCTCATGCCGAGTTATACATGGGGCTAGTAGAATTTGGTGTGGGGCTTATTCCGGGTGGTGGTGGCTCGAAAGAGTTTGCGGTGCGCCTCTCGGACGAACTCAAAGAAGGCGATGTACGTGTAAATCGGTTTACGAACCGCTTCCTTACGATTGGCCAAGCGCAGGTGTCAACGTCGGCTTATGAGGCTTTCGATAAAGGTTACTTGCGTGCCGGAACAGACGAAGTTGTGGTTGACAGGGCTTCGCAATTGCGTTATGCCAAAGATGTTTGCCTCGCATTGGCGAACAAAGGCTACACCCAACCCGTGCCACGTACGGATATTAAGATTCTAGGGAATGAAGCTTTAGGCCTGGTGTATGCTGGGGCTGATGCCATGATGGTGGGCGATTATATGAGCGAACACGACAAACTGATCGCTGAAAAATTGGGCTTTGTGTTGGCAGGTGGCGACATTTCTGCTGCAATGACGGAAGTTTCTGAGCAGTATTTGTTGGATTTGGAACGAAAGGCTTTTGTACTGCTTTGTACATCGCGCAAAACCTTGGAGCGTATGCAAAGTCTGGTAAAATCGGGCAAAATTCTCCGAAACTAAGCCTCCAGAAGCTCATAATCCATTTCGTAACTCAAAAAACTGAAATTTCTATGGAAGCATATATTGTAAACGGATACAGAACAGCCGTAGCGAAGGCGAAAAAGGGTGGGTTTCGTTTTACCCGCCCCGACGAGTTGGCTGCCCGCGTGATACGGCACTTGTTGGCCGAATATCCACAGATTGAACCGAAGTACATAGACGATATAGTCGTGGGAAATGCCTTCCCCGAGGCCGAATCGGGCTTTAACGTGGGGCGCATGATTTCGCTAATGGCTACCGACGGAGTAGAGGTGCCAGGTTCAACTGTAAATCGGTATTGTGCCTCGGGCTTGGAGTCGATTGCGATTGCAACGGCAAAAATCAGAGCAGGCATGGCCGATGTGATTGTGGCCGGTGGTACAGAATCTATGTCGATGATTGCCATGGGCGGCTGGCGGGCTGTGCCCCATGCCCAAGTGGCAAAAGACAACCCGAGTTGGTACCATGGCATGGGGCTTACCGCCGAAGCTGTGGCCAAAGAGTACGGTATTTCGCGTGAAGCCCAAGATACGTTTGGTGCGAATTCGGTCGCAAAGGCTTTGGCCGCTATTGATGCCGGCCGTTTCAAATCGCAAATTTTACCCATTGAAATCACCGAGAATTACATCGATGAAAAGGGTAAAAAAGCAACGCGCAATTTCACAGTAGATACCGACGAAGGCCCAAGGCGAGGTACTACCGTTGCCGGACTTTCGTCGTTAAAACCAGCTTTTATGCAGGGAGGCTCGGTTACTGCTGGGAATACTTCGCAAACTTCGGATGGGGCTGCATTTTTGCTCGTGGTTTCAGAAAAAGCCCTCAAACAATTTGGCCTCACACCCATTGCGCGTTTGGTAGATTATCAGGTAAGTGGCGTAGAGCCTTACAAAATGGGGATAGGCCCCGTGTTTGCAATTCCGAAAGTGCTACAACACGCAGGCTTGCAACTTACTGATATTGATCTGTTTGAACTCAACGAAGCATTTGCATCCCAGTCGTTGGCGGTGTTGCAAGAATTACAGCTCAATCCCGAAATTGTTAACGTAAATGGAGGCGCAATCGCCTTAGGGCATCCATTGGGAGCAACTGGAGCCAAGCTCACTGTTCAGTTGCTCAGCGAGATGCGCCAACGCGGCAATAAGTACGGAATGGTTACGATGTGTATTGGTTCCGGTCAAGGCGGAGCTGGAATATTCGAACTGTTGTAAGCTACAATCCATTAGATACTATTTAAACCCTATATAATGCAAAGCACTAAGACACAACCCATACAGGGCGGCGAATTCCTGATTCGCGACACCCATTTTTCCGATATTTTTATTCCCGAAGAATTTACCGAGGAGCAATTAATGATTGCGCAATCGGTTCACGATTTTGTTGAAACCCGAATCGAAACAAACATTCAGCAACTCGATAACCACCACGACCGCGAATTACTCTCAAAGCTAATGAAGGAAGCTGGCGATTTGGGACTTTTGGGCGTTTCTGTCCCAGAAGAGTACGAAGGTTTTGGGCAGAATTTCGTAACCTCCATGTTGAGCACAGAAGCCATGGGTGGCGGGCATTCTTTTTCCGTGGCCTATACTGCACACACTGGCATTGGCACTTTGCCGATACTCTATTTCGGTACGGCGACTCAAAAAAAGCAGTATTTACCAGGCTTGGCAACTGGCGAAATACTCTCAGCCTATTGCCTCACCGAACCCGGTGCGGGTTCAGATGCAAATTCGGGTAAAACCAAAGCGGTGCTAAATTCCGAAGGCACACACTACCTCATAAACGGACAGAAAATGTGGATTACCAACGGTGGTGTGGCCGATCTCTTTATCGTTTTCGCCAAAATTGACGACGATGAGGATCTTAGCGCCTTTATCGTTGAGAAAAAATTTGGCAATATTACCATCAATCCAGACGAGGAAAAGATGGGTATTCAAGGCTCATCTACCACCCAAGTGTTTTTCAACGACACGCCAGTTCCAATTGATAACCTATTGGGCAAAAGAGGATTTGGTTTCAAGATTGCACTCTATGTGCTTAATACAGGCCGCATTAAACTAGCGGCAGCCACGCTTGGAGCATCCAAAAAAATCATCGACCGCACCATACAATACGCCAACGAACGCAAACAATTTGGGCGTCCGATTTCTAAATACGGAGCAATTCGTTTCAAACTAGCCGAACAAGCCATACAAACTTGGGTGACAGAATCGGCAGCCTACCGCGCTGCACAGAACATCGAAGACGTGATACAAGGTCTTATTGAAAACGGTACAGAATATGGCACTGCCACCATCGAAGGAATTCGGGCATTTGCCATTGAAGATGCTATACTCAAAGTACTTGGGTCAGAAACACTTGATTATGTGGTAGATGAAGGCGTTCAGGTATTTGGCGGAATGGGCTATTCTGCCGAAGCCCCCATGGAACGCGCCTACCGCGACTCAAGAATCAACCGAATATTTGAGGGCACAAACGAAATTAACCGTATGCTCATTGTGGACATGATGCTCCGCAAAGCCCTAAAAGGCGAACTCGATCTAATGACACCCGCCACAGCTGTTGCAAACGAGTTGCTCGAAATTCCAGATTTTGAAGAACCATCCGACGCACTTTTCCACGCCCAGACCAAAATGCTTGTCAATTTCAAGAAAGCAATCCTCATGGTAGCAGGAGCAGCGGTGCAGAAACTCATGATGTCGCTCGCCAAGGAGCAGGAAATTCTCACCAATATTGCCGACATGGCCATACAGGTCTATGCAGCAGAATCGGCGCTACTTCGCGCCCAGAAAATAGCATCGCTTAAAGGTGAAGCCGCCTGCGAGTTGCAAGCCGCAATGGTAAGCACCTATATTTACGACGCATCCGACAAAATCCTAAAAGCTGGAAAAGATGCTATAAATTCATTTGCAGAAGGCGACGAATGGCAGGCAATGATGATGGGGCTTCGTAGGTTCACCAAGCATGGAGCCTTCAATCCAAAATTATCTCGACAGCTCATTGCCCAAAAGCTCATCGAAGAAAATAAGTATTGTTTCTAAACAAAAAAGCCCCATAATTTGGGGCTTTTTTACATTTTTGGACTCCAACCAGCAAAAACCTTTTTCATCGAAAGTTGTTTGGCTTCTTTCTTCGTCAGTTGTTTCGCGAAACCCACTCGCGAATCACTTTTCGCACCAGCACCCGTGTTTTGGTATTCAGCATAACGAGCCGTTTTATCGTGTTCAGTGTTCTTCCAGTTTTCCCAACCCGCTGCATCTATCTGAGCACCAAGCTCGCAGTGCATAAACACCACTGCCGCATACGCCCGCCACGGACGCCCCAAGAAAACCTTGTCCACACCCTCTTTCGCTTTTATTTTGCAGTTGTTGAACACATAACCCACCGCATTGGTTTGCGGCGTAGAAGCAGCAGTAATCCAAGAATTCTTCCGACTCGTAATCACACAATCCTCAAACCAACAAGTCGCAGGCCCAAAAATAAAATCCGTCGTTCCTTCAATTTCGCACTGCAAGTACAACTGACAACTGTTTTCGTTACCCGTAAAGAGCGTATCTTGGTTTCCCAACAATTTGCAATTTTTGGCAACAAACTCATCTCCATCAACATGCAA
>JBDKHP010000492.1:0-5478 GCA_039797645.1 Bacteroidota bacterium | reverse complement strand
GGTACGGACTCAAGCGGCTCTTCTGGCCAATGGCCTTGGCAATGAATTTACCCAATTTGGTGTATGTATATTTGGCCATTGTGCAGCCTATGCCTACTGATGTAGGGGTGTATGCCTCTATTTCGATAGAACAATTCGGCTATGGTTTTGGCTTCACTGCTTTTATGCTATATATGCTCTATTATGTAGGCGAGAGTGAATTTAAAACTGCCGAATACGCAATTGGTACTTCGCTCATGGCATTGGGCATGATGCTTCCGGGGATGCTTTCTGGTGTTCTTAAAGAGTGGCTGGGTTATTCAAACTTTTTCATTTACGTATGTTTGTGTACTATCCCTGGAATGTTCCTGATTCCATTTCTGAAAATAAGACCAGAGTTCGGCCAAAAACTCTAAATTGCGGATGTCATTTTTTATGTATCACGTAAAGCAACAACAATGAAACACATATTCACAACATTGAGTCTCTTGGCAGCTTTTGTTCTCTGCTCGAAAAGCACATTCTCGCAAGAAAAAGACACGCTCATGCGTCTCGAAGACAATCTGTACATGATTCCCAACTTAGGCGGAAACGTTACATTTTTAGTTACTACTGACGGTGTTATAGTCTTCGATGCAGGTGTCTCTAAAACAAATGGCCATAAAATTGAAACTTATGTGCAAAGTGTTACAACACAACCTATCCGTTACCTTGTACTTACACATTATCATGCCGACCATACAACAGGCGCATGTGGGTTTGAGTCCAAGCCTATCATTGTCGGACACGAAAACCTGAGTAAAAACCTCAAACAGTTTAATATTCCGAGACTTCAGAAACGCGTGCAATTTGATTTACCCGCACAAATCGGAAAACTCCGTGCACAAGCCGATAGCCTTGTAGTAGCAAAGAGTGCAGAGGCAGTTGCAATCCAAACTAAACTTGCCGAAAAGGAAACCGAATTACTAGCGGCCAAAGAAACAAGTTTCTTATTGCCAAGCATTAGCTTCAGTTCTGTACTGGAAATTTATCTGGGAAATGATACGATAAACCTTTGGTATCCTGGGCCTACGCATACCGATTGTAGTATTTTCGTGGAACTAAAGAATAAGAAAACCCTCATTGCCGAAGACATCCTCTTCAACAAACTGAGGCCGTATATAGACTTTGGTGCAAATTGCGACACCAAGAATTGGGCAGATCAGCTTGAAGGAATGACACACCTACACTACACCCGTGTGATTCCCGGACATGGCCCCGTCGCAACACCTGCCGATTTGGGCATTCAAGCCCAATACCTTCGTGATTTACGCGCCGATATTGCCACTCGTTTCAAAAAAGGCGAATCGCTCGAAAAAATGCAAACAGAGATTAAGTCGGAGAAATACGCAGAATATGGATTTCAGCACGTACTTAAACCCGAAATCGAGGCGATATTCAACGAGATGAGTCGAAAAAAATAACCAAACAAAAAAAGGCTTCCGAATCTGGAAGCCTTTTTTATGTTTAAATTCCCTTATTGTCGGCGTAAATATCGTCAATTAGGTTGGCGTATTTCATCTTTACGAACTTACGCTTTAGTTTCAGAGTAGGCGAAAGTTCGCCGTTTGTTGGCGTCCATTCTTCAGGAACCAAGCGAAATTGTTTGATTTTTTGAACTTTACCGAGTGTCGAGTTAAAGCGATCAACCTCTTCCTGAATCCTTGCGACTACTTCGTGTTTCGCAATCAAATCCCTATCGTCGGCAAATTGAATTTCGTGTTTGTGGCACCAATCTCTCAGAAATATCAGGTTGGGCGAAATAATCGCCCCCACAAACTTCTGATTTTCACCCACAACCATCAGTTGTTCAATAAATAGCGACTCCTTAAATTTGTTCTCGATTACCTGAGGAGCCACATATTTCCCCCCCGAGGTTTTGAAAATCTCTTTCTTCCGATCTGTAATCTTGAGGAAACGATTCTCTATGAACTCACCAATATCGCCCGTATGAAACCAACCCTCAGCATCAATACTTTCAGCCGTAAGCTCCGGGTCTTTGTAATAGCCTTGCATCAGGTTTTGGCCTTTAAACAAAATTTCGCCATCCTCAGCAATTTTCACCTCTCCGTCCCCGAGTACAGGGCCAACAGTACCAAACATCAGGTTGTTATTGCCTGGTGAATTCACTGCAATAACAGGCGAAGTTTCCGTAAGCCCATAGCCTTCGTACACAGGGATACCCGCCGCCCAAAAAACCCGAGCCAAGCGGGGCTGAAGTGCAGCACCACCCGCAATAATATAGCGCATATTGCCACCCAAAGCAGCCTGCCATTTGGTAAAGATGAGTTTTCGGGCAATCGCCAAATTCGCCATATATTTCAGTCCCTTACCACGTACCTCAAACTGAAGTCCCAGATCTACAGCCCAGTGAAACAGCCTACGTTTCACCCCCGTGAGGTCTTTACCTTTCTGTAAAATCTTGTCGTAAATTTTCTCCAAAAGGCGCGGCACGGTAATCATAATTGTAGGACAAACTTCCTTCACATCAACACCAATCGTTTCTGTACTTTCCGCGTAATAAACACCCACCCCCCTGAACAGATAAATATAGCCACCAATACGTTCCAATACATGGCACAATGGCAAGAAACTCAAAGCTTTGTCACTCTCTTTTAGGTCGAGAAGTTTCGATATTTCAAACAACTGATACACAAAATTCCAGTGCGTAAGTGCCACACCTTTGGGGATACCCGTTGTGCCCGAAGTATAGATAATCGTCGCCACATCGCCCCGCAATGTCTCATTTCTCCGATTCACTAACGTACCGCGAATCAGATAATCCTCACTCGACGTTCCAAGCTCCACTAGCTCAGACCAATGCGGCGCATCGTCAAGTTTATCAAACGTAAACACTTTTTCGAGTGTTCCAATTTCATCCGCGATAGGCTTTAGCCGTTCGTACAAATCGCGTCCTTGCACAAACAAAAAACGCGACTCAGAATGCGCCAAAATATGCCGATATTGGTCGTCGCTAATTGTCGGATATATAGGCACATGCACAGCACCAACCTGCGACACAGCCATATCTACAAAGTTCCATTCCGGACGATTATTCGTAACCGTTGCAATTTTTTCACCCTTGAGTACTTTGAGCGCCAAGAATCCGTAACTTAGCAGCCTCACAGTATCCGCATATTCTTGCACACTAAACAATCGCCACTTACCCCCAACTTTCGAGGCAAGCGCATCTTTTTTATGCGGATGTTGCTGAATTAAATTGTCTAAAAGATCGAAAGTGCGTGTAATTTCCATCGAGTTGCGTTTTATGATATTGTGGTTAATCTCAAAACAACAGTCCGAAATCAACCGACGATTCATGTACACAAGAAGCAAATACCAACCATGCACAGCACCCTCATTTTCCCGAACACCAGAAATAGCCCACGAGCGAAATTTAGCCGTGAATTTCAAAACCAATTGTTTATGCCTTTAAAATACCACTTTTTTCTCAATTAGCAAGCAGTTTTAATCATATTTGCATCAATTTAGCAGCTGAAAACACAAAATCAGAAAACAACAAACAATGCTCACAATGGACAACACACAACTTCTCGAATGGTTTGGCTACCTCGCCACCATCATCGTAGGAATATCACTCCTCATGAAATCCATCATTTGGCTCCGGTGGATCAACCTCATCGGCTCCATACTTTTTAGCATCTATGGCTATTATTTGGGGTCAATGCCCGTATTGGTACTAAATTCCTTCATCGCCATCATCAATATGGCCTACCTTTACGAAATTCACACAAAAAAAGAGTTTTTCAAACTTCTCGAAGTTCGTAACGACAACCTATTTCTCATCGACTTCCTCAAGTTTTACGACGCCGACATCAACCGCTTTTTCCCAAAATTCCATTTCGAGACAAGCAAAATGACCGAGTGTTTTTTCGTACTTCGCGATATGCAAGTCGCCGGACTCTTTCTTGCATCACAGCACGACGCAAAAAGCCTCCTCGTAGAAGTAGATTTTGCCGTACCCGAATACCGGGACTTTAAACTCGGCAATTTCGTGTACCAAAGCCAATCTGAATACTTCCGCAGCAAAGGATATACACGCATATACAGCAAAACCCAGAGCGTAATCCACAACAATTACCTCCGCCAATTAGGTTTCAAGCCAATAACACAAGGCGCCGAAATACTTTTCTACAAAGACCTATAATCCCAGCATAGAAAAACCAACCGAAGAAAAAGAAAAAAATAATGATTGGGAGCGGGAGCTAAACTTTTCAAATAAGCCCCGCTGCCGGCTATCCGCTTGTAGTCCTCGCGTTCGGAAACGTAATCAACTGGAAGCCTTTGTATTTCAGTCGAATACCCTCAGTTTGCTCGCACCGCATCACACCGCTGTGGGCTACCGCTACTATCCGGGCTAGACCGTGCTTGCTGTTTTTCAATCCCACGCCGTAATTTCGCTGGGCAAACCAACCTGTTGGCCTGCGGCCATGTCGCGTCTCGATCTGCCTGCCTCGACCGATGCCCTTCTTCAACCCGATGCCAACATACGCCACAAATAATTCAATCCGTGTCAATCTGTGGAAACGGAAAAAGTCGAGATCAGTCCCTGCCGGTGGGCTACTGCCACAACCCAAACCCTTCCCAAAAGAAGCTGGCCTGCTAAACCGTAAACCCCGGGTGTCGTTTAAAACGACAACCGTGTTAATGGGTGTTGTGCGTATCATGGCCGTAGGCCAACTGGTTCGCTTGCCCAGCGCACCTACGGCGTGAGATTGGAAAACTGCCGTTCGGTCTAGCCCGGATCGCGGCAAGTAGCCCACAGCAACGCGCGGAATTACCGTTTGCACAGGACTTTGATTGAAATACAAAGGCAGCCAAGTGATTTCGTTCCCGTTTGCGAGGACTACTGCTAAGAGCCGGTAGCGGGGTTTATTTGAAAAGTTTTGCTCCCGCTCCTAATTCTAATTTTTTTTATAATCGCTTAGTTTTTTTTAATCGAAAATCTACAAATTATTGTAAACAAAAATCACCTAAGAATCAAAATATGAATCTTAGGTGATTTATCAATAATTTTATGAAAAAATGTGAAATTTATTTGTACTTTTTATACACTACAGCCGGTGTCTCATTTGGACTCAGAGGGCGGATGATATATCCGTACGAATAATCTCTTTGAGTAAGTCGGTATTCAGGATGTGTCCATGCTCCCCACGAGTTGTCGCCACCTACCCCTATTTGCTTGTAGTCGATATGTACCGATGTCAGATCAGCTGCTACAACATCCGTCGTATGTCGGGAGGGCGTACGCTTGCCGTTGTAGTATCCGCCATCCGATCTGCCTTCCGATTGGAAGTCGTTTTGGCGATTGTGAAAAGCACTAGCTTCCAACAAACCTTCGCCCACGAAGAGCAAGCCAGCTCCTTCTTTGTTGGTAATAGCGACCCAACGCACCTCGGTTTTGTTGCCGTTTTCTTGTGGCCGAATGTAGGGAAAGTA
>JBDKHP010000491.1:0-3532 GCA_039797645.1 Bacteroidota bacterium | reverse complement strand
TGGGTTGGTAGCGATCTGAAAGTCGTTTGATGAACACCAAATAAAACGAGTACGATACGGCATTGATAAACACCAAAATGTTGCCCCATGTGTTTTCTGACCGCAACTCGAAACTGTGGCTTTTCAGAATGATAAACAAGGCACCCAGTATCCCAAACGCGATGCCCGTAATTTTGCGAAAGGTAACAGGTACACCCAGCATAATTGATGCGATGAGCAACACCACCACGGGGTTCGAGGTTACAATAATGGAAGCGTCTATGGGCGAACTCAAACTCAGACCTTTGAGGAATAAGTTCTGATTGATACACACGCCAAAGAGTGCCGCCACTGCCAAGGGCAATAAATCGCGGCGTTCTACTCGTTCGTATTTACCCACAAACGACAAAAGCCAGAACAACAAAGTTGCGCCTACCACCCGATATACCGACAGTGCCTGTGCGCCTATATATCTGGGCATCAAGGATTTAGCTATTCCGAAATTGAGACCGTAAATTACATTTGCACCCAAAATCGCGAGGTGCGCCCAAATTGTTTTGTTCATGCAAATAGTAGCGTTTTGCCTTGTTTTGGCAAATTGAGGCCCAAAGATAGCTATTAAGGTTTAACACTTATTTAATAATTTCCGCTTGTTTTATCTGCAAGTATATTGCAACATTGGGTAGCTGCTTTATTCGTTTCGCACCACTTTTATTCAATGCTTTGTGGCGAGAGTTTGTATATTGCATCACATAAAGACAAACGGATGATTTGTTTTAAGCAATTATCCAAACAACACAAAAAAGACTTCTTTCACCGAAAAACGACGTAGGGATGGCAGACGATTCAACAACGATTTTGAAACAAATTGGCGGCTTTAAGATAATTCTACCGATTCTGGTAGGGGTTGGGGTTGCGGGCTATATGCTTTATAGCGAATTCAGCACCAAAGAGTTCCCCAAATTAGACATCGGCTACAAAGCCGTATTTTGGTTTGTACTCGCATGGCTCATGATGGTACTCCGCGACTTTGGCTATGTACTGCGCGTGCGCTTGCTCACAGAAAACGAACTCAGCTGGCGACAATCGTTTCAGATCATTATGGTCTGGGAGTTCACCTCGGCCATTACGCCCTCTATGGTAGGAGGCACGAGTGTTGCCGTACTTTTCTTCAACCGCGAGGGTATCAGTATCGGCAAATCGTCGGCCATTGTGATGGCCACTTCGTTTCTGGATCAGCTTTACTTTTCGTTGCTGTTTCCCATTTTTGTACTTATTGTTGGGCCAAGCAAACTCTTCGACATTGGCGGAACTGCCGCAGCGGGCGCAGACTTCTTATCGCTCTCCAATCTGTTTGTGTATTTTGCCGTTGTCGGATACAGCCTCATGTTGGCCTACACCCTGATCGTATTCTACGGGTTGTTCATCAATCCACGCGGCCTCAAAATTCTACTCTGGTGGATCTTCAAACTGCCGCTCATCCGCAAATGGCGACGCAAAGCAGCCGCCACAGGCAACGACCTCGTAATCGCCTCCAAACACCTAAAGTCCAAGGGGTTTGTGTTTTGGCTCAAGACTTTCGGAGCAACCATATTTGCATGGTCGGGGCGGTATTTAATCGTAAACTTCCTGCTCTTGGCATTTGGTAGCCACCCCGATCAGTTTCTGGTGTACACCCGTCAGTTCGTAATGTGGATCATGATGATCGTATCGCCCACACCCGGCGGTTCCGGATTTGCCGAATACGTATTCAAAGAATATCTCTCTGAATTCATACCGCTCGGTTTTACTGGAATTTTAGCCTTTCTCTGGAGGCTCATCAGCTATTACCCATACCTATTTATTGGGGCAATAGTATTACCCCGTTGGCTACGCCGTGGCGCAGTCAAAACCGTATAAGCCATAAAAAACTAACAAGTATGCACTACTACTATATTACAGGCGCAAGCAAAGGAATAGGCAAAGCATTGGCTCTAAGTATTTTAGAAACTACAGATAGCTACGTTATCGGAATTTCACGTTCGCAGAGCATACAGCACGAACGCTACGAGCATCTGAGCGTCAACCTGCTCAACATCGCCGACGTTACTGCCATGCAATTCATTCCGCTCCCCGATGCCGAATCCATCCAACTCGTCAACAATGCAGGCCTCATCGGCGAGATCAAACCCACTGGCCAAGAAACCGAACAAGGCATCGAAGCCACCTACACGCTCAATAGCATTGTACCAGCCATACTAACCAACAGATTTGTGGCCGCATACCAGCACCAAAACTGCCGAAAAACAATCCTAAACATATCGTCTGGTGCAGCCCGACACCCCATCGCCTCATGGAGTGCCTATTGCGCAAGCAAAGCCGCCCTCGATATGCAAAGCCAAGTACTTGCCACCGAACAACAACGCGCCAAACACCCTTACCCCATTCGCAGTTTTTCGGTAGCACCTGGAATTGTCGATACCGAAATGCAATCGCAAATTCGCAACAGTTCCATTAGCGACTTTCCAGACTATCCCAATTTTGTAAACTACCACAAGAACCTACAGCTTAGCAAGCCAGATTTAGTGGCCGAAAAGCTCGCCGATATACTCCACAATCCAGAAAATTACACCGAAGTACTCCTCAAATTCTAAGCAATGAACCTCAACCAACAACACAAACTATTCGTAGTAACCGGTGCTACAAGCGGCTTCGGATTGGCAACCGCACAAGCACTTCTTGCCGAGGGCGCCCTCGTAATTGCCGTAGCACGAGGCCAAGAAAAACTACAAGCACTTGCCGCACAATACCCCGATCAGGTAGAAACTCTTAGCGGCGACATAACCCTCGAAACCACAATCGCACAACTCCTTACACAAATAGCCGAACGCCCCATTGCCGGACTCTTCGTCAATGCCGGAGGCCCACCCGCAAAAACATTTCAACAAACCCAACTGGCCGACTGGGACGCTGCCTACACCCAAATACTTCGCTGGAAAGTAGCCCTCACCCAAGCCCTATTACCCAACTTTCAGGCACAGCAATACGGCCGCATCGTTTATATCGAAAGCTCCTCCGTAAAACAACCGATCCCGAATTTAGTACTCAGCACCTCCCTACGCTTGGCCGTGGTGGGTTTCGTAAAAACCCTCTCCCAAGACCTACTTTCGCAAGGTATCACCCTCAATATCATAGCCCCCGGCTACCACCGCACACCCGCCCTCGACAGGCTTTTTGTACAAAATGCCCAACAAAACAACAGCACAGTACCCGCCGAAATTGAAAAATTCGAAAGCACCCTAAAAATCGGCAAACTTGGCAACCCCGACAACCTCGGCAGCCTAGCCGCATGGTTACTCTCGGAAAAATCGGCCTACATCTCTGGCCAAACCATCAGCGTAGATGGAGGCGTTATCCAGTTTACGATGGGCTAAGCCCAAACAAAAAATACGACTCTCTTTGAGAGTCGTATTTTACTAAATATCATATAATTGTAACAATTACACCTAAGTAAAAATCAGCTTCACATCCAATTCAAAACCCTCAATCGCCACCGATTTAATCGTATCATCCA
>JBDKHP010000490.1:0-2945 GCA_039797645.1 Bacteroidota bacterium | reverse complement strand
CTGGGGTTCTGGCGTGGGTTTGGTTCTGGGTTTGGTGTGCTAGGTAGTGTGGCTCGGTGCTTGTGTGTGTGGTATTTGTTGCGGGGCTTATGCCTTAATAGACTGATTTATACAATGCTTGGGATTGAAAAAAAATTCGGTATTGCGTAATAAATTTACTAATTTTGTCGCCCAAATTAAATACCAAAAGCAAGGGCAAAATCATGAACGAAATACAACTTCTCGACCGTTTGGAGGGGCTCCGAGTTCGCCATACTGAAATAGGCGAACTTATTACCGACCCCGATATTATTACCGACCAGAAGCGTTACGTTAAACTGATGAAAGAGTACAAAGATCTTGAACCTCTTTTGGAAGCTTATGTAGAATACCGCAGCCTGGTTGAGAATTTAGCAAGCTCGAAGGAGATGCTGGCGACGGAATCGGACGCGGAAATGCGCGAAATGGCGAAGGCGGAAATTGATGCCTTGAATGCGCGTAAACCTGAAATTGAAGAGGAACTCAAAATATTGATGCTTCCGAAGGATCCGGAAGATGATAAGAATGCGGTGCTCGAAATTCGTGGTGGCACGGGTGGCGATGAGGCGAGTCTGTTTGCGGGCGAGCTTTCGCGTATGTACACAAAGTTCTGTGAGCAAATGGGTTGGCGCGTGAGTGTGACCAGTTTTACAGAGGGTACGATGGGGGGCTACAAAGAGATTGTGATGAATGTGGAGGGTGCTGGGGTGTACGGGATTCTGAAATATGAATCGGGTGTGCACCGTGTGCAGCGTGTGCCACAGACTGAAACGCAGGGACGTGTGCATACGTCGGCGGCTACGGTGGCGGTGCTGCCAGAGGCTGATGAGTTTGAGGTGGAGATTCACCAGAACGATATTCGTAAGGATACGTACTGTTCGTCGGGGCCTGGTGGGCAGTCGGTGAATACGACGTATTCGGCGATTCGACTGACGCATATTCCTACGGGGGTGGTGGTGACTTGCCAAGATGAGAAATCGCAGATTAAGAACCTGGAAAAGGCTATGAAGGAATTGCGTACGCGGATTTACAACACGGCTTTGCAGAAACGGATGGACGAGATTGCTTCGCGACGTAAAACGCTTGTTTCTACGGGCGACCGTTCGGCGAAGATTCGGACGTATAATTTCCCGCAGGGTCGTATGACGGATCATCGTATCAACCTCACGATTTATAACCTTTCGGCGGTAATGGATGGCGATATTCGCGATATTATAAACAAGCTTATTGTGGAAGAAAATACCGAGCGTCTGAAAGAAGCGGGGGTTTAATATACGGTGCAATTTGGGCGTTTGTGCCTTGTGTTGCAACCTAATTTATGTAAGATGAGACTTGCCACAAGTGAGTCTCATTTTTTTTGTGCCTGTGTGAAACTGGCTTTTGCCAAATTGGGTGTCGTTATTCTAAAAAAGACGCTATTTTTGGATCTGAAACGCTTGTTCTTTAAGATGTAAACGATGGTCGATTTATCTGTTATAATTCCTGTTTTTAACGAGTCGGAAAATATTGCAACCCTACACCGCGAGGTTGCTGATATGTGCCTGAAGGAGGGTCTTTCGTTCGAGATTATTGTTGTGGACGATGGTTCTACGGATGGAACTTGGGGTGTTTTACAAAAGCTTGTGCCTGTCACCTTGATTCGGTTTCGGAAGAATTTTGGGCAAACGGCAGCTTTTGATGCGGGTATCAAGGCTGCCAAGGGAAGGCTGATTGCTACGATGGATGGCGACGGACAGAATGACCCTGCGGATATTCCGGCGATGATTCGGTTTCTGGAAATGAATGAGTTCGATATGGTGTCGGGCTGGCGGAAGTTTCGCAAGGATCCGTTTCTGAAACGTTTTGTGTCGCGAGGGGCGAATTTCTTGCGTTCGGTGATTGTGCACGACCATATTAACGACAGCGGTTGTTCGCTCAAGGTTTTTAGGGCTGAGTGTTTTGAGAACATTTCTCTTTATGGCGAAATGCACCGCTTTATTCCCGCGCTGTTGTCGATTCGTGGGTTTTCGGTGGGCGAGGTGGTGGTAAACCACAGGCCGCGTTTGGCTGGTAAAACGAAGTACAGTTGGCAACGTACGTTCAAGGGACTAATTGATATGGTGTCGGTGTGGTTTTGGACAAAATATGCTGTGCGTCCCTTGCATTTATTGGGAGGTTTGGGTTTAATTCTGATTTCTTTTGGCTTTTGTAGTGGCTTCTATACGCTCTATGATTACTTTTATTTGAAGCAATCGCTTTCGGATTCGGCGAGCCCTTTGTTGACTGCTTTTTTGTTACTGAGTGGTTTGCAGCTATTTATTTCGGGTTTATTGGCCGATGCCATTCTCAAAAATTACTTCGAATCCACGCCGAATAAACCGTATTATATTTCGAAAATTATAAGTACTACTTCTTATGAAAAAACAATATAAGAATCAGCCGGGGCAAGCAAAAAAAACTGAACCTATTCCTTCTGTGAATTTACAAGAAAAGAAGCCTTCTTTTGGTACCACATTTTTAAAAAAGTACTGGCCTTTTTTGTTGATTGCTGCAAGTTTTTTGATGCTTACTACGCCCAATTTGGGCAAGTTTTATACAACAGATGAGTCTGTTTGGCTTTTTGGAAGGGTGCCCACGTATTGGGATGCTCTGGAAGATGGTAAACTCGAAAACACCTATATCTGCAACAAGCCAGGGGTAACGACTGCTATATTTACTGGGCCTGTATATGCGTGGCAATCGCCCAACAAAAGCTTGATATTAGGCACGCAATCTACCTATTTGTTCTTATGGCGATTTTCGCAAATACTGTTTGTTTTACTGGTACTGTGGCTTTGTTTTTATAGACTCCAACAGGATTACGGGAGCTGGCTCGCTTCTGTATTTGTGGGGCTAACGGCTTTTTATCCGGTAATTCTGGGCATGGCAAGGGTGGTGAATCCCGACAA
>JBDKHP010000489.1:0-5161 GCA_039797645.1 Bacteroidota bacterium | reverse complement strand
ATTACAAGTTAGTTACTTTAAATATACGAAAAAGAAATATGGCGCAGGACGACGGATTTTCTTGATGTCGCCGCTTCATCATCATTTTCAAAAAAAAGGTTATCCTGAGCCTAAAATTGTTACAAGATTTATTATTGTTGGGATTTTACTTGCGATCTTGACCATTGTTACTCTAAAATTACGCTAATGGTAGTAAAGGATCTTGTAATACTCGGAGCAGGCGAAAGTGGTACAGGTGCCGCTATTTTTGCCCAACAGAAAGGTTGGCGTGTTTTTGTTAGCGATTTTGGCTCAATTGCACCAAAATATAAAGCTCTGTTGGATAAATATTCGATCGATTGGGAGGAGAATACGCATACAATTGATAGGATTTTACAGGCGAGTACCATCATTAAGAGTCCCGGCATACCTGAAAAGGCATCTGTGATGATAGAAGTTCGAAAACATCCTATCGAGGTCATCTCCGAAATTGAATTTGTATTTCCATTTCTGAATGGGAAGCTTATTGCTGTAACAGGGAGTAACGGCAAAACGACCACGACCTTATTGTTAGATCACATGTTGAGATCTGTAGGTCTAAATGTGGGATTGGGTGGGAATATTGGGCAGAGTGCTGCACTCCAATTAGCAGAGGGAGCAAAAGACGTCTGGTTATATGAAGTAAGTAGCTTTCAGCTTGACGATTCATTCAAGTTTAAGCCAGATATTGCTATTATTACAAATATCACCCCAGATCATTTAGATCGATATCATTATAATTTTGATGAGTATATTGATTCAAAATTTAGAATCACACAAAGTCAAACGGCTGACGACGTGTTTATATATTGTAACGAAGACCCTGTCTTACAAGAACAAATGTTGCTCAGAAAGAGCTCTTTCTTGCCAAAGACTTACTCATTCGGATTTGCCAAAAAGGGCATTGCTTGGGCAGATTCTACCAGTTTTTTTGTAAAAATCGATGACAACAAGTTTGATATGTTGATTGATGATCTAAAAATTAAAGGACGACATAATGTCTATAATTCTATGGCTGCTGCCATTGCTGGACTGTTAATGGGACTCACAAAAGATCAAATTCGGGAGAGTTTTCGCACTTTTAATGCTGTTGAACACCGCTTGGAAGAAGTTCTAACAATTAGAGGTGTACTATATATTAACGATTCGAAGGCGACCAATATTAATTCTACCTGGTATGCCCTTGAAAGCATGAACCAACCAACTGTGCTTATTCTTGGCGGTGTGGATAAAGGCAATGACTATTCAATCCTTGAGCCTCTCGTTCGTGAAAAAGTAAAAAGCATCATATGTTTGGGCGTGGATAATGTCAAAATTTTTGAAGCTTTTTCGGGTATGTGCGATATTGTTGAAACTCGAACTATGCAAGATGCTGTACAGATAGCATATATCTCAACAAATCCTGGTGACGCAGTACTTTTGTCACCTGCCTGCGCAAGTTTCGATTTATTCTCAAATTTTCAAGATCGAGGAATTCAGTTTAAAGATGCCGTTCAGAAATTGTAAATCTGTAATCAAACAAAAAAAGAGGGATTTCCTCTAAACTATAAAATAGGCATGAAAGCTTTTTTTGAACATTATTTTAAAGGAGATAAGGTTATTTGGGCAGTGCTGTTCGTACTTCTGGTCTTGTCTATGCTAGTGGTTTATAGCTCTACGGGTACACTTGCTTATAAATACCAAAGTGGCGATACAGGGTATTATTTACTACGGCACATGAAGTTTCTGATAGCTGGTTTGGTTATCGTCTATTTTGTGCATAAGATCCCTTATCGATACTTTTATGGCTTGTCTCGTTTTATCTTTGGACTTTCGGTATTGCTTCTGTTGGTGACTCTATTGTTGGGAGTTTCGCGTAATGATGCGACACGTTGGCTTACGCTACCGGGTATTGGAATTGAATTTCAAACTTCTGATCTTGCAAAATTTGGCCTTATATTATTTATTGCTAGGGTTTTAGCACATAGTCAAAATAGTAAGGAGGAACTTAAAAAAGCATATTTGCAAATTATGTTGCCTGTATTACTTATTTGTGCGCTTATTTTACCTGAGAATCTTTCTACGTCTGCATTGGTATTTCTTACCTCATTGGTGCTGATGTATATTGGTCGTATTTATACTCCATATTTGTTGGCGACAATTGGAATATTGGTTGCTGCAATTGCAATCGTTCTTTCTCTCATTATTTTTGCACCTGGTACATTGAAACGTGGGGGTACTTGGAAAAACAGAATTGAAAACTTTGTAAAAGGTGAAGGTGGTGATAATTATCAAGCTGAACAAGCTAAAATTGCTGTGGTAACTGGAGGGTTATTGGGAAAGGGCCCTGGGAATAGCACACAACGTAATTTCTTGCCACATCCATATTCAGATTTTATTTATGCGATAATCATAGAAGAGTATGGTACACTAGGAGGGGTAGCGGTACTCTCGTTATATCTCTATTTACTCTTTAGAACAGGGCGAATTGTGAGATATTCAAAGCGAACCTTCCCCGCGTTTCTTTCAATTGGATTATCACTTAGTCTTGTATTTCAAGCATTAGTGAATATGGCTGTAAATGTAGGCCTTATGCCTGTAACAGGACAACCTTTGCCTTTTGTGAGTATGGGCGGTACATCTATACTTTTTACCAGCGTAGCTATAGGTATTTTACTTAGTATTAGTAGAAGTATCGAAGATCAAAATAAACAACCACTACCTCAACCACTTGTGTCGAATGAGTAAAAAAGTAATTATTAGCGGAGGTGGCACAGGTGGCCACATTTTTCCTGCAATTGCCATTGCAAATGCATTAAGAGAAAGAATGCCTGATATCGACTTACTATTTGTGGGTGCATGTGGTAAAATGGAAATGGAGAAAGTCCCTGCTGCAGGATATAAAATTATTGGTTTACCCGTAGCTGGTTTCCAACGAAAGCTTACTACGAAAAATGTCACTTTCTTTTTTAAGTTGGCGTCGAGCCTAGTTAAGGCTCGGCGAATTCTCAAGAGGTTTAATCCTGACGTTGCGGTAGGAGTTGGTGGTTATGCGAGTGGGCCAATACTGCGGATGGCATCCTGGGAAGGTGTTCCAATATTGCTTCAGGAACAAAATTCATTTGCAGGTGTCACAAATAGATTATTGGGGCAAAAGGCTTCTAGTATCTGTGTTGCTTATGAAAACATGGATCGTTTTTTTGATGCTAGAAAGATTAAGTTGACAGGAAATCCTGTTCGTCAAGATATTCTAAAAACAATTGATAAGGTTGATGCTCGTAAAGAATTAGGTTTACTTCCGAACAAAAAGACAATTCTAATTGTGGGCGGTAGTTTGGGGGCTCGTACCATTAATCAGGCGATAGCGCAAGGTCTTGTTTTGTATGCAAAATCCGATGTGCAAGTTATTTGGCAAACGGGTAAAATATATTTTTCTGATATGGTGAAGCTTAAATCTCAAATTGAAGCTCCCAATGTGCATGTTTTCGAATTTGTTTCACGAATGGATTTAGCCTACGCGGCTTCAGATGTTGTAGTTTCACGAGCTGGAGCTGGAACTATATCTGAGCTTTGTCTCTTGGGTAAACCATCTATTTTGGTGCCTTCTCCAAATGTTTCAGAGGATCATCAAACAAAAAATGCGATGGCCTTAGTTCAAAAAAATGCCGCTGTATTAGTAAAGGATACAGATGCTAAGCAGAATTTAGTTTCTTTGTCTATAGAGTTGGTTTGTAGCTCTGAAAAATGTACTGCTTTATCTGAGGCTATTTCTTCTATGGCATTACATCAATCTGCCCAAAGGATTGCTGACGAAATTTTCAGTCTAATAAAAAATTAATGGACTCATGGATACACACAGCTATCAGGCATATTATTTTATAGGTATTGGCGGTATTGGGATGAGTGCCTTAGCCCGATTTTTTAATGCAATGGGAAAGACCGTTGGAGGTTATGATCGCACGCAAACGTTGTTAACTTTAGCAATAGAGAAAGAAGGCATATCCGTACATTACGCTGATGATATAACTTGTGTTGAATCTGTGTTTCTCGAGAAAAATAATACCTTGGTTATTTATACCCCTGCAATACCCGAGAATCATACTGAATTAAATTATTTTTTGAAAAATGGTTTTCAATTAATAAAGAGAGCTGCTGTTTTGGGCTTGATTACAAGACAATTTAAAGGTATTGCCGTTGCGGGGACTCATGGCAAAACAACCGTTTCGACTCTTACTGGACATTTGTTGTTTCAATCGGCTGTAAAGGCTGCTGCAATTTTAGGCGGAATTTCGATAAATTATCAAACCAATTTACTGTTACCTAAACCAGACGATGAATTTGTTGTTGTTGAGGCCGATGAGTATGACAGATCCCTCTTACAGCTTTACCCTTATTTGGCAGTAGTTACTGCTTTGGATGCAGACCATCTTGATATTTATGGTGATAGAGACGCAATTGTGGATACATTCAATCAATTTGTATCTCAAATCAATTCAGGAGGTATTCTCATTCACAAATATGGTTTAGACTGGAACTTTGCTAAACGTTCAGATATTCGAATATTTAGCTATTCAATTGATTACGGCGATTTTCATACGCAAAGTCTCAAATTGATTGATGGATATTACCATTTTGATTTAATTGGCCCTGGGGTTTGTTTCCGAAATCTCATTCTCAATGTTCCAGGCTTAGTGAATGTAGAGAATGCTATTGTTGCGTCTGCTTCTGCGTTTTTGTGTGGCGCTTCTGAAAGCGAAATTAGGGCGGGTTTACTAAGTTTTACGGGGATTAGAAGGCGGATGGAATATGTAGTGCGGGAAGATAATCAGATTTATATCGATGATTACGCACACCATCCGGCTGAATTGGCTGCTGCAATCGATTCGGTGAGAAGGCTGTTTCCAGAACGAAATATTAAGGGGATTTTTCAACCCCATTTATACTCACGTACAAGAGATTTTGCGACTGGTTTTGCTGAAAGTTTGAGTATGTTGGATGAACTTATTTTGTTGGATATTTATCCTGCTAGGGAACTACCTATAGACGGAGTAACATCAGAGATAATCCTAGATAAGGTAACTCTCGAAAAAAAATCGATAATGACTAAACTTGAAGTTTTGGAATATTTGAGTAAATGCGAAGTTGATATATTATTAACTCTGGG
>JBDKHP010000488.1:0-9458 GCA_039797645.1 Bacteroidota bacterium | reverse complement strand
CCATTTACGATTTGTGCAATTCTTTTGCTCTCGTGGCTGTATTGCTGAAATTGCAAACCTATATCGAAAATGAAACTCTGACGGCTAAGTGTTGCATAGGTAGCAGGGTTCGAAGGGTTTATGGAGTTCGGCATACGCATTGCAAGGCTGCTACCTCCTAAACCAGCGCTTGATCCGTAGGACGCTGGTGCAAAATCGCCAATTCCGTAGCTAGAATATGGAGATGAGCTGTTTTGTGCCACTGAGTTGAGAGCAAGTATGCTACAGATCAGAACTAGCAAATACGTTCGTTTTGTTTTTTTTGCTAAAAGTGCAGTCATTGTACTAGAATAAATTCAGTTTCTTTTGCTGGTTGCGTAAAAGAATTTCGTGAAGCCCCTCTGCAACCAAGTTAGGGGCAAAGATGGTGTTTTTTAATTTTTTAACAAAGAAAAAGCTGTCACCCCCTGAAATGAATACTGTTAAAGATTCATAAAGGCTTTTATAGGTATTGATGTATGCTTGAAGCTCATATTCAGCACCTAGTTGCACACCCAGACGGATAGCTTCTGTAGTATTCCTGCCCCACAATCTGTCAATCTCCTTGTTTTCGACAAGGGGTAGCTTTCCTGTGAATTCGTGTAAAGCTCTATATCGCATTTGAATGCCTGGTGATATATTGCCGCCCAAAAATTCAGCTTTACACGTTAGTATATCAATTGTAATGGCCGTACCTGCATCTATTATTAACGAATTTGTGTCTGGTTTATGATACCAGGCTCCTACAGCCGCCGCGAGTCTGTCGAGTCCCAAACTTTGTGGGGTTTCGTAATGATTCCGTATTGGTAACGGAGTTGTGTGCGACATGACAATACATTCTTGACATTTTTTTTTTAAGAAATCTATTTCACTTTCATAACCTAATTTGACGCTAGATACAATACAATTCGTTATTTTTGGATACTTTATGAATAACTCGTTGAGAATCTTTATGGTCATGTTAGAAGTTTGTAACCAATTTACTACCCTGCTTTCACTGAAGATAAATATCTTTGTGCTAGTATTGCCAATGTCTATGATAAGGTTCATGTCTATTACGTTTGTATTTTGTACAAAAATAAATTGTTGAAATGGCTTTTAGGTAAAAAGTACATTTTTTACCTTAATTTTAGGCCACCATATAACTTGCAAGATAAAAATGGATTCGAAAAAGGTTCTAATTGTTGAAGATGATAGAATGATAAGTGCTATCTTTCAGATGTTTGTGCGCGATTTAGGGCATGAACTAATAGGGATAGTGAGCGAAGGACGTGAGGCTATAATGCTTTGCGAACGTCACTCTCCTGATATTATTCTTATGGATATACATATCAAGGGCGATATTGATGGTGTAATGACAGCCAAACTTATAGGCGAAAAATTTGAAGTTCCGATTGTTTATGTAACAGGCGATTACGATTACGATACCGTGCCGCTTACCTTGTTGCACAATACTTATGGTTTCTTGGTGAAACCGTTGTATAAATCGACTTTAGGCGTTGCAATTGAATTTGCTGTACATAAGTTTAGATTAGATAGAGAAACGATAAAAAAGGCCAAAAAAGCTTAAGAAGCTTTAATGGCTTTTACTACTTCGCGGGCTTGTGTAATCCCTTTTGTTTTCATGAATACTAAGCTCATTCTTTCTTTGTTGGTATTTACTTTACAATACTTGGGATTCATTTCTATATAACGGAGTACGGCAGAAAAAGTCTCGGATCTATAGAAACCTGAATGTTCTTGCGGAACAAAATAGAGTACCAGAACTTCACTCCGTAGCGTAATACGCTCCACGCCTATTTTAATGGCATCCCATCGAAGACGAACAACATCAAATAAACCCTTACTTTCGGGTGGTATTTGTCCAAAACGATCGAGAATTTCGGTTTCAAACACACTCAATTCTTCTTCATTTTCGATATTGTCGAGGTTTCTGTAGAGTTTTATCCGTTCGGACGAACTTTGTACATACGTCTCTGGCAAATACAGTTCTAGGTCTGTCTCTACACTACATTCGTTGGTAAAAGCTTTGATGAGCGAATCGTTTTGTGTTACGTTTTCGCCCTCGAATACTTCGCGAAACTCGTTTTCTTTGAGTTCTTGTATCGTTTCGTTGAGGATTCGGTGGAAGTTTTCGATGCCGATGTCGGCAATAAAGCCACTTTGCTCGGCACCCAAAAGGTTGCCTGCGCCCCGAATATCGAGATCTTGCATGGCTATTTGGAAACCACTCCCCAAATCTGAAAAGTCTTCCAAGGCTTTGAGGCGTTTACGGGCATCGTGTGGCAGACTCGACAAGGGCGGTGCGAGGAGGTAACAAAACGCTTTCCTGTCTGAGCGGCCTACGCGGCCACGTAATTGGTGCAAGTCGCTTATACCAAAATGGTGGGCGTCGCTGATAATGATGGTATTTGCGTTGGGAATATCGAGCCCCGATTCGATGATTGAGGTTGCGACAAGTACATCGAAACTACCTTCTATAAAATCGAGTACAATCTTCTCTAACTGAGCACCTTCCATTTGTCCGTGTGCTACGGAGCTACGCAGGTTGGGCACCAACCGATGAAGAAGTGCTTGAATATCGAAAATGTTGTGAATACGGTTGTTGATAAAAAACACCTGTCCCCCTCGATCTATCTCGTACAAAATAGCCTCACGTATAATGTCTTCGCTAAACGTGTGCACTTCGGTGGAGACAGGAAAGCGGTTGGGGGGTGCGGTGGCAATAATCGACAAATCCCTTGCACCCATTAACGAAAATTGCATAGTTCGGGGAATTGGCGTCGCGGTGAGGGTGAGGGTATCGACATTCACGCGCATTTCTTTCAGCTTTTCTTTTACGCCTACGCCAAATTTTTGTTCTTCGTCCACAATGAGCAGGCCGAGATCTTTGAATTTTATGTCTTTACTAATGATGCGATGGGTGCCAATCAGGATGTCGATTTTACCTTCGCTCAATTTTTTTATGGTTTCTTTCTGGCTTTTGGCGGGTTTTAGGCGACTCACATAATCGATCGTCACCGGAAATTCGGCCAGTCGTTTCTGAAACGTGCGAAAGTGTTGGAAGGCTAAAATGGTTGTCGGTACGAGAATAGCCACTTGTTTGCTGTCGCAGACTGCCTTGAAGGCGGCACGAATGGCTATCTCTGTTTTACCGAAGCCGACATCGCCACAGACCAGACGATCCATGGGTCGGTCGGATTCCATGTCGGCTTTTACGGCTACAGTGGCCTTGTACTGATCTGGGGTGTCTTCGTATAAGAAGGACGCTTCGAGTTCTTGCTGGAGGTAGTTATCTGCAGCAAAGCTGAAGCCTCTTTCGTGCATACGTTGTGCGTAGAGCGCAATGAGTTCTTTGGCAATGTCTTTAATGCGCCCTTTAGCCTTGCTTTTTTGCTTTTGCCATGTGGCAGTTCCCAATTTATGAATGGTTGGCGGTTCGCCATCTTTACTTTTGAACTTCGAGATACGGTGTAGCGAATGAATGTTTACAAAAATCACATCACCGTCTTTATACACAAGCCTTATTACCTCTTGGGTTTTGCCGCCCGTTTCCATACGTTGTAATCCAGCAAAACGCCCTACGCCATAATCCACGTGTACGACATAATCGCCCGGTTGGAGGTCGTTAATTTCTTTAAGCGTAAGCGCTTCTTTGGACGAAACTTGCGCTCTCGACCGCAGCTGATATTTGTGGTAACGACCGAAAATCTGGTGATCGGTAAGGACGCAGATCTTAAATTCGGTATCCACAAAACCGCTATGTAGGGTGGTTTCTAGCGGATTGAAATGGAGTTTTGTTTTTCGCACTTCAGGATCGGGGTGCTGGCCGATAATACTGTGAAAAATCTCGCGCAGGCGGTCGAACTGTTTCACGTTGTCGCTCATCAGGTAGATTTGGTAAGCTTCCGCTTGTCGCGCAACGAGGTAGTCAGTAAGGAGGTTGAAATTCTTATTGAATACAGGTTGCTCCTGTACCTGAAATGTGATGCTGTCTTGGCCTTGAAACTGCATTTGGTGTCCCCATTCTACTATCGGAAATTGGGTCAGATGCGTGAGAAGTTCGTGGGCATCTATAATTACTTTGTGGGCCTCAATAAGGTTGGAGTCGTTGTCTTCTTCTAGTTCCACTTCGAGCATCGCCGATTTTTCGTAGAGTTGCTGTACCAAAAACTGGGTGTGAGCAAGGTCTTTGGCCCAAACAGTGGTTTGTTGTGGGTCGAAGAAATCGAAGATGGGTTTGCGTGTAGTGTCAGAGAGGTTTTTCTGGATGTTCGGTATTATGTTGACACTCTCGTATTTGTGAATGGATAGCTGCGTTACGGGGTTGAAGGCACGAATAGATTCGATTTCTTGCCCAAAGTACTCAATTCGGAAGGGGTACTCGCCCGAAAATGAAAAGACGTCGGCAATACCACCGCGTACGGCGTATTGGCCGGGTTCGTACACAAAATCGACTTGGTTAAAACCCATCAGGCTGAGATAGGCCGTGAGGTCGTCTAGCGATGTGCCTTTGCCTACGTTGATGCGTAGGGTGTTGCTGTCGAACTCTTTTTGTGCGACAACGTTTTCCATAATGGAATCGGGGTATGCTACGACAATGCCTTGCCATTTGCTTTGGTTGAGGCGTTCGAGCACGTCGGCACGAATGGATACGCTGGGGGTGTCTATTTTCTGAAACTGCACCGATCGTTTGTAGGACGATGCCAAGAATACAACTTCCTCGTCGCCAAGCAGAAGGCAAAGGTCGTTGTAGAGGTAGGCAGCTTCTTCTTTGTCGGACACCAACACCAGTTTGCGGTTTGGATGCTTGCGGTACATATAGGCAATAAGTAGCGATTCGATAGAACCAGACAACTGCCGAAGTTGTATTCTGCGGTGTTGTGCTAAGCTACTTGCTACTTGCTGAAATAGTGGATGTTGGGCGAGTGTATTATGTAGTGCGTCGAGTTTCAAGGTGCGTGAAAAATGTGGGTTGAATTATATCACTGCAAAAATAGAAATTTTCGTGGCTTTTGGGCTTGAAATTATCTTGCCCATTGGGATACGGCCTTCCAGAAGGAGCGTATATCGGCACGGTGATTACCACCGATTGGAGGATTGCCCAAACCTGACACTGACGTGAAATTAGAAACGGTGGCTCGAACTAGCCCAGAAAAGTTCTCTTTATATACATAAAACGGCCAAATGAAGCACCAGTACCGAGTTGTTGCTTGTCTCTTATCGTTTCCGACATCGAATCTGTTCTTCCAAATAATACAAGACACCTCTCTTTTCAGTCGTTTTTCATATTTCATTGAAAAGACGCAACACAACTACTGTCATCAAAAATTGCTTTATAAGTAGCACAAAAAAAACAGTGTCGTATTCTCAAACTCAAAACTCACGGCACCTCGTTTTAATTCTCCTGACAAAGTTGATAGCCAACGCAAAAAAATAAGAATTTGGAGCGGGAGCAAAACTTTTCAAATAAGCCCCGCTGCCGGCTATCCGCTTGTAGTCCTCGCAAACGGGAACGAAATCACTCGGACGCTATCGTGTTTCAATCAAACCACTGTACAAAAGGCAATCGCGTCACCTTGCTGTGGGCTACCGCTACTATCCGGGCTAGGCCGTGCAGCACTTTCCAAACGCAAGCCGTAGTCAGGCAGAACAAACCGACCAGTTGGCCTACGGCCATGTTGCGCTTACGCACGCCAAGCCTACGGCTTGCCTAAAAGCTCCATCCCACAGGGCAGTTGTTTTCAATTACCCGAAGATTCAACCTTCACAAAACAATAAGTACCTCACGCTAATCTTATTTTGGAGCTTTGCGGTAAAGATAAATCGCTATAACCGTAAATGTCGCATTGGGAATCCACACCGCAATAAAAGGCGACAATCCGCCCTTAATCCCAAATTGAGCAGATATTTGCTGAAACACAATATACCCAAAACTCAGCGCCAAACCAATACCGATATGCACCCCCGTGCCCCGGCGACTCTTGCGCGAAGCCACAGTTACCCCAATAAGTGTAAGAATAAAAGCCGAAAATGGCGAAGCAAAACGTTTATACTTTTCAACCAAAATCGCCTCCGTGGGCGTTCCGGCCAATATCGATTCATCTAAATAATCATCAAGCTCATGAATATTCATCGTCTCCACAAATGCCTGACGTCGTTTGAACTCGGAAGGTAAGAAATTCATCACTGTATCCATCTGGTAGCCATAATACAGATTCTGCCTACCCGTACTGTCGCCCACGCGAATATAATAATCGTACACCATCCAGCGTAAGCTGTCGCTGTCCCACCGTATATGATCCGAGAGTAACTTGCGTTTGAGTGCGCCATTTTCAAAATTCTCTATCGAGAACTTGTAGCCAATATCTACCGAAGTGTTGTACGATTCGAGGTAGATAAACTCCCCTGGTCGTGTCTGTCGGTGGAAGTCTTTGGTGTCGAAGTTGGCCGTGGCATTCCTATAATAGACCTCTTCAAAATCGAAGCGCACCTTCGTGGCACGCGGAATAATATAGGCCGAAAGCCCAAAAGACAACAAAGCCAAGACTGAGGCGCCGACAAAATAAGGTAGTAACATCCGCCGAAAGCTTATTCCACTCGCAAGAATTGACACAATTTCGCTCCGTGTAGCCATTTTGGAGGTGAAGAAAATTACGGCGATAAAAATGAAAAGGAAACTAAAAAGATTGGCGTAATACGGTATAAAATTCAGGTAATACTCAAAAATAATTTTATTCCACGGCGCACTGTGCTCTATAAAATCGTCTATCTTTTCGGAATAGTCGAATATAACAGCAATGCTTATAATGAGCGACAAAGAGTAAAAAAATGTCCCAAGAAATTTACCTAGGATATAACGGTCGAGTATTTTGAACATAACTAAGGTTTGGCAAGTGTATTACAAGCGGGTTTGTAGTTTTTGTACCATAGACGTTTTCCAGACCGAAAAAGTACCCTCTAAAATATTTTTTCTTGCTTCGGCAACCAGCCAAAGGTAAAACGCTAGGTTGTGAATGCTGCAGATTTGCCCCGCTAAACGTTCGCCAGCAACCATTAGGTGGCGGACGTAAGCACGCGAATAGTCGGTATCAACGTAGGATGTTCCATTCGGATCGAGGGGCGAGAAATCGTTTTCCCACTTTTTATTTTTGATATTGATAATACCTTCCGACGTAAAAATCATACCATTACGTCCGTTGCGGGTAGGCATTACACAATCGAACATATCTGTACCAAGGGCAATGCCTTCGAGTATGTTCACTGGTGTACCCACGCCCATGAGGTAACGCGGCTTATCGGCAGGTAAAATACTGGTGCAGAGGTCGAGCATTTCGTACATCATTTCGGCTGGTTCGCCTACCGAAAGGCCGCCGATTGCGTTGCCGTCCATGCCTTGTTCTGCTACAAATTCGGACGATTGACGGCGCAAATCGAGGTAAGTGCTGCCTTGTACGATTGGGAATAGTGCCTGTTGGTGTCCGTAGTGTGGTTCGGTTTCGTTGAATCGTTTGATGCAGCGTGTGAGCCAACGGTGGGTAAGTTCCATCGAATTTTTGGCGTATTTATAGTCTGACGGATACGGTGGGCATTCGTCGAAAGCCATCATGATGTCGGCGCCGATGGTGCGTTCTATATCCATCACAGATTCGGGAGTGAATAGATGTTTAGAACCGTCGATATGCGAACGGAAGGTTGCTCCTTCTTCGGTAAGTTTGCGGTTTGCGGCCAAAGAGAATACTTGGTAGCCGCCACTATCGGTGAGGATTGGTTTTTGCCAGCCCATAAAATTGTGGAGGCCTTTGGCTTGTTCCATGATGTGCATGGTGGGCCGTAGATATAGATGGTAGGTGTTGCCGAGTATAATTTGTGCTTGAATGTCGTGCGAGAGTTCGTGCTGGTGTACGCCTTTTACGGAACCTACTGTGCCTACGGGCATAAAGATGGGGGTCTGTATGGGGCCGTGGTCGGTTTGGAGTACTCCGGCGCGGGCGCGGGTGTTGGTGTCGGTTTTTGTTATTTCAAACTTCATTGTGTTGTGATTTGTGGGGCAAAAGTAGGTATTTCGACCCGAAAACCAAGTGTGTGAGGGTATTTCGTTGTGATTGCCAGAATCGCAGGATTGTATGAACTGTATGTTAGCCTTGGATGCTTGTTCGCCACATGGCCGTAGGCCAAAGAAAGTTTCGGCCTAGGGTTCCTACGGCGTTACAAATGCTGCTGGCTTTACAACTAGCCCGGATCGCGGCAAGTAGCCCACAGCACGTGTGGAGTGGCCGTTCGTGCTGGGGTTCAATTGAAATGCTTCGGCTGCCAACTGATTCTGTACCCGTTGCGAGGACTACTGCTAAGAGCCGGTAGCCGCCATTACAAATATTGTTGGGCTACAGCTCCTTATCTTTATTTTTATTTTTTTTTATTGGATTCGTGGTTTAGGGTTGTGTGAGTCCGCGCATGGTTTCTTCTATATCGCGAGGTGTTTTGTAGAGTTTTTGGTGGGTGCGGATGGATACGTTTGTCCAGAATAGTGGCAATCGGTAACGCCCGTGGAGAATGTATGCTTTGTTGTCTTGAAGTATGAGTTCGTAGGGTAGGCATGCGAGGTTCTCTTCGCCAAGTGCGGGTAGGAAGTGGGCTTCGCCCATGCGGGCATCGTGCATTGCTACGCCAAAGATTGCAACTTTTTGAGCTGGGTAGCTTTCTTTGAACACCATAAGTGAGCCGCCTTTGCGGGATTGTAGGTTGCGGTCGATGGTACTGAGGGCTTCGTCGAAGGAGTTGAATTCTCGCAGGAGTACAGGTTCGTCGAAGCTTGGCATGTCTGCTGTAAAACGAAAAGATTTTAATTCTTGGTCGGTGGCGTATCCGCCAAATGGGCGAAATTCTTGTCCCATATTGAAAAGTGCCATACGAACATCGATGGAGATGGCTGAGAGTTCGTTGGCAAAATCTTCGGCGCGCTCGCGAAAGAATGCGTAGAAGAGGTATTCGGGGTTGAGGAGTGAGACTTCGATTTCGCCTTTTGAGGTTTCGCGAAGCCCAACACGGAGTATGTTACCCAAAATTCCCATGTCGGGAATTTGGAGTGAAATATTAACTAAATCGCTTCGGGTGAATGCAATTACAGCCATAGCATCGGATTTTGAGGGTTGGTATTCGCCCAGTATCTCGAAAGGGGTGTCGGCGGTTGTGAGGGCGGCTTTTGCAAGTTCTATTGCCTCTGCCATCGTTCCTTGGTACACTCCTACTTTATAGTATGTATTGAGACCACCGTCTGCAAAAGATTGCAACGTGAGGAATAAAGACAGCAAAATTAGGGTCGTTTTCCTATAAAGATAACCATGGTTGCTCATACCAGTATTTTTATTAAAAATTTATAAATCAACATATTATATATTCCGCGATTTTTGGATCTCCGGTGATGTGTTCTACAAAAATAC
>JBDKHP010000487.1:0-12095 GCA_039797645.1 Bacteroidota bacterium | reverse complement strand
TTACAAATATTGTTGGGCTACAGCTCCTTATTATTTTTATTTTTTTCTGTCTGGTTTTCGGTTGTAAACGGACTGTATGCTTTGTGGCTGGAGTATATCTGAAGGTGGAATGCTTCAATATTAAGTTTTGTTCGTTCCTTTACTGGCAAATCTAAAAAAAGCCGCAAGTCAAAAACTTGCGGCCAGAAGAAATATCTATCGAAATACTTACAGACCAAACTCGGCCTTAATGGCATCTACGTAGTCTAATTTTTCCCATCCAAAGAATTCAACTTCAATTTGTTTGGGATTCACATTGCCGTAACGCACCTCAACCTCAGCCTTGTACGAGTCTCTTCCGAAGTGACCGTAGGATGCAGTTGGCGAGAAAATTGGGTTTTTTAGGCCAAAACGTTTTACAATAGCTGCCGGACGCATATCGAACAGTTTGTTGACACGTTCGGCAATTTCGCCATCGCTTAGTTTACGGCCGTCTTGGTCTTTCACTTTGCTTGTTCCGTAAGTGTTTACATACAAACCAACGGGATTGGCGACTCCAATTGCATACGCAACTTGCACCAAAACTTCTTCTGAAACACCTGCCGCTACCAAGTTTTTAGCAATATGGCGGGTTGCATAAGCTGCCGAACGATCTACTTTAGACGAATCTTTGCCAGAAAATGCACCACCACCATGGGCACCACGACCACCGTAAGTATCCACAATGATTTTACGACCTGTAAGACCTGTGTCGCCATGCGGGCCACCAATTACGAATTTGCCTGTTGGGTTTACTAGCAATTTATAATCGTCTTTGAACAATTTTTTTAATCTTGCAGGTAGGGCTTTTTTTACACGGGGCAACAAAACTTTCTGTACGTCGCTGTAGATACCTTCCAACATTTGAGTTTCGGCCAATTTTGAAGCTTCGGCTGAGGCGTCGGCAGGCAATACAAACTCGTCGTGCTGGGTAGAAACGACAATTGTATCGATGCGCAATGGCTTGTTTTTGTCGCTAAATTCTAAGGTGACTTGCGATTTTGCATCGGGGCGTAGATACGTCATGCGCTTACCTTCACGACGAATGTCGGCAAGTTCGCGTAGAATAAGGTGTGCTATTTCTAGCGTTACAGGCATGTAATTGTCAGTCTGATTGGTTGCATAGCCAAACATCATACCTTGGTCGCCTGCGCCCTGCTCTTCTTCGCTGGCACGTACCACACCTTGGTTAATATCTGGCGACTGTTCGTGGATGGCTGAAATAACGCCGCACGAATCGCCATCGAACATGTACTCTCCTTTTGTATATCCAATGCGCTTTATCACATCGCGTGCTACCTGTTGTACATCTACCCAACCCGTGGTGCGAACTTCGCCACTAAGCACTGTAAGCCCTGTGGTTACGAGTGTTTCACACGCAATTTTCGATTCAGGGTCGCGACGCAAAAACTCATCAACCAATGCGTCTGAAATCTGATCGGCTACTTTATCCGGATGTCCTTCCGATACCGATTCTGAAGTAAACAAATACGACATAACAATTTCTGTTAAATAATTTTTACCTAAAATTACATTTGCTGTGGTAGAAGTTGGCAGGTACAAAGATTCTTATACAGATGACTTAGCATTTACAAGTGGTTGCAAGCCAACGAAAATTTATCCACAATGCGTGGCAAAAGTAATGAATTATGTTCAAAGCGAAAATATAATTTAGAATTCCTTGCGCAATCTGTCTGGAATTATTGGATTCGACCAAGAATGTACAAATTTACTTCTGTCTCGCATCAGTGCGTAGGCAAAGTGAATGGACTAATCATTGTTGAGGTAAACTGACAAAATATAGCTCAAATTTTATTACGTAGGTTTGTAGCCCTGAAAATCTGCTGACCAAGATTCCCGCGTATGTTGAATTTGGGTGTTGGCAAATACATGGGCTAAAAATACTTCGCGGGTAATGTACTCTCCGCCCATCGAGGCTAAATGATCGGTGCGAAACTGGCAGTCGATAAGTTCGTAACCTTGTCTGGCCAAATTCTGGGACATTACAATCAATGCTATTTTAGAACCGTTGGATTGGGTGGAAAACATGGACTCACCGTAGAAACATTTTCCGAATACGGATCCGTACAGACCGCCGATTAGTGTGTCACCACGCCAAACTTCAACTGAGTGGGCTACACCTCGTTCGTGTAGTATGCAGAGCGATTCGATGAGGGTGTCGGTGAGCCAAGTGCCTTGCTCGTTGCGTGGGTAGGTTTGCTGGCAAGCCTTGAGTACTTGTGCAAAGGCTTCGTCGAAACTTACGCGGTAGTCTGCCTTGCGCAGTATTTGCTTCATTGATTTGGAAATCTTTACTTTGGTCGGGAATATGACAAAGCGCTCTAGGGGCGACCACCAAATTATGGGGTCGTCGGGGCCAAACCACGGAAATACGCCATTGCGGTAGGCTTCAATGAGTCTGTCGGGGGTGAGATCGCCGCCTATGGCCAGCATGCCTTCGTCGTGGGCAAGCCAAGGAGGCGGGAAAAGCAAATTGTCTTCGGACAAGAGATATATTGGCATTTCTTTTTTGTGCAAAGATAAAACGCTTGTGCAATAAGCTGATATTTTTTAGTAAGTTGTGCCGTTGGCAATGGTTTACTGGTGCCTATGTTGTGCGAAGCTTCGGGGGCATAAACTGGCGTACTGCTGGCGTTTGATTGAAATACAGCAAGCCACAACTAGCCCGGATCGCAGCAAGTAGCCCACAGCGATGAGCTGCATTGTCCGTTGGTACAGGATTATGATTGAAATGCTTTGGCAGCCAAGTGATTGCGCTCCCGTGCGCGAGGACTACAGCTAAGAGCCGGTAGCAGCCCTGGGTTTGAAATGTTTTGACACCGCTCCAAATAATTATTTTTTTTAATTGGCTTTGCGATTGTATGGCTTTGTGGTGTATGTTGTATTTGTTGAAATTAATAAATGAAATATTGAAATGATTATCAATCCGGCTTATATCAATTGCCCACATTGCGGACAGTGGTACACGTTTATAGAAGTAATTTCTTATAATACTTTCGGATACAACACGTATTGGTCTGATGGGTATTGGCTCGAAAGTCCTTTTGAACCTTTATACCGGCGTTGCTTGGGGTGCGGGATGCTATTTTGGCGCGAGGATTCAAGAACGGCAAATCGGGCAATGATTTTGAATTCTGATAATCCGAATAACGAAACACTAGATGGGTATTCTGACTTTCATCTGGAAGAAATTCGTTACTTGTTGGAAAATGGAGTCGAGATTCCTCGCTTCAATTCGGAACTCGCCGCAGACCAATTTTGGGTAGAAAATGAGTTGCATATTGTGGATGCTTTAGCAGCGATTGATTTGTTTGGAGAGAATGAAGAACGGCTTTTGTATTTGCGCCGTGAATTATTGCATCGTATCGGGCATTTTAGGCGAGATACTTCGATCCCTTGGTGGAATTTTAGGCTAGTGTTACGACAACCGCAGCTGTTTTTTTCAAACCTTAGGGAGTGGTATGGCGAACAAAAAGCGGGTGAATTATTCTTTCTAAAATACAGAGATGTGTATTCGAGCACATTATTCGACTTAATTCCATACGCAGAATCGGAATTGGAATGTGCTGAGTTTATGAGGCTTAGAGGTGATTTTTTTACCACTCTAGGTTATCTGTGGCAACATAGAACTTCGGTTTGGAAGTCCGGCTTTGCTTGGCGATTGGTGTGGAAATGTGCGATGGGTAATCGTTTGCCGTTTGTGGTGTAGTTGTAAGGGTTGGAAATAAAAAGGGCGTTCAAGAAATTGAACGCCCTTTTTTTATATGCGAGGTCGCTTACAATGCGTTTTTGCGACGTGGTGCTTTTTTCTTTTCAGTGCTTCCCGAATCTGGGGTGTCTTGTACGAATTTCTCGAAATCGTCCCAGGAAAAACCTTCGTCAAAGTTTACTTTTGGTTTTACTTTTTCGGGTAGTGGCTGCGTTCTTGGCTTTGTCTCGCTTGTAGCTTCGTTGTTGAAACTGCGTTCTGGTGTACGGCGCTCAGTGCTGCGTGTATCTGGGCGGCTGTCTGTACGACGGTCTGTACGAGAATCGGAACGAGAATCGTTGCGACGATCTGGACGACTATCAGAACGGCTGTCTGTACGACGATCGTTGCGTCTTGGTGCGCTACCATTGTCGCGGCGGTCGTTTCCACGGTATCCGCCACCACTATCGCGGCGGTCGTTACGGTCGCTGCGGCCACCACTATCGCGGCGTGAGCCACGACGGTCGTCGTTACCACTGCTTACCTCGATAGGCATTGTTGAACGCTGGATGATTACTTGTTCGCCATCGTCGAAAACTTTCTTGAATTTGTCCTCGAGTAGGTCGCAATAACTCGACTCAATTTCGAAATATGAAAATTTGTTTTGTACATCCACACGACCAATGCTCGCATCGCGTTCGCGGAGGTGACGGTTGATTAACGAAATGAGTTTCGACGCAGTGTAGCCAGTACGCTTACCAATATTGATATGGAAAGTTGCGTAGTCTCTGTTTTCTGTCGTACGAGCTTTTGGTGCTTTTTTTGCGTCGTAATTCAAGTCTTCTGCATTCTGGTAGTATGCAAGAAAGCGGTTGAATTCTACCGATAAAAAACGTTTGATTAGTTCGTCGCGTTCCAGACTTTCGAGTTTTTCATACACGGTAGGCAAGAAACTCTCAATTTCTGAATCGTTAATTTCCACAGTATGAACTTTGTCGATAAGGTGGAAAAGTTGTGTCTGGCAAATTTCTTTACCCGACGGAACAAATTTATGTTCGAATTTTTTGCCCAACATCTTTTCGATGTCTTGTATGCGGCGTGTTTCGCGGCTATGGATAATAGATACGCTCACACCCGATTTCCCAGCGCGACCAGTACGACCCGAACGGTGTACATATACTTCGCTATCTTCGGGAAGATTGTAATTTATAACGTGACTAAGGTCTGTAACATCAAGACCACGAGCGGCAACGTCTGTAGCTACCAAAATCTGCAAGTGGTTGCTACGGAATTTGTGCATCACCAAATCGCGTTGTGCTTGCGACAAATCGCCATGAAGTGAGTCGGCATCGTAACCGTCTTGCATAAGCTTGTCGGCAACATCTTTCGTTTCCTGACGCGTACGGCAGAATACAATTCCGTAGATGTTTGGTGTCATATCTACGATACGTTTAAGAGCTACGTAACGATTCGAGGCAGAAACCATATAGTATTGGTGCTCTACGGTGTCGGCTCCAGCATTTCTTTTGGCAGTAGCCATTTCTTCGGGATTGTCCATATACTTGCGAGCAAGTGTAATCAAATCGCGAGGCATGGTTGCCGAGAACAGAAGCGTTTGTTTGGTTTGAGGCGTTTCTGCCAAAATTACATCCAAATCTTCTTTAAATCCCATAGAAAGCATTTCGTCTGCCTCATCAAGTACTACCCATTGGATTGTACCCAATTGGAGTATTTTACGGCGCAAAAGATCCATTACCCTGCCTGGCGTACCCACAACAATATGCGCACCTTTACGGAGCTGACGTATTTGTCCGTCGATAGGTGAACCGCCATAAACCGCTAGAATTTCGATCGATGGTATGTACTTGGTAAATCTTTCGATGTCTTTAGTAATCTGAAGACAAAGCTCGCGAGTAGGGCACAAAATAATGGCCTGTGTATCACGATTCGAAAGATCGGCTTTGTGAATAATGGGTAAGCTAAATGCGGCTGTTTTACCTGTTCCGGTTTGTGCGAAAGCCATAAGGTCTCTTTCGGAACTCAGTAAGAATGGGATTGCTTGTGCCTGTACTGGTGTGGGTTCTACGAAGCCCAAATCGTCGAGGGCTCTCAGGATTTCCGGGTTCAGACCCGTTTCATTAAATAATTTCATATTTCTGTGCTTGTGTCCTGTGAAGCGCTAGTCCTTGAAATCCCTAATTACTACGATTTCCCTACTCCCACCCAACAGGCCTGTTCTTGCAAAAATTTGCGGGTGCAAAGATAAGAACTTTTTATTAATGTTAACTATGTAAATGCAGTATATTATATATTATTATTTTACTGAGAATCAAATTCATATAAACGTGCGGGCCACAATCAGAAAATATTAATGTGAATACGGATGCCTTTTTTTTTAGTTAGAGACTCTTAGAACTTTCTGAAATTGCCGAAATAATCCATCCTAAATCGTTATTTGAATTCATTAATCGCACCAAGTAAGCAAAAAAACAAAATGTCGCACAGCGCACCCCAAAATAAGTACAAAAATTACGATCCCGCGAAACAACTGAAGCTTGCTTTTTAGTTCCGAAATACGCATATTATCCACAGCCCGAAACCTTAACCAAGAAAAAAAACAAACCGAAAAAAACAAAGAAATAAGAATAAGGAGCTGTAGCCGTCGTAAAAAATATTGTTGGGCTACAGCTCCTTATTCATATTTTCATTATGTTGGAATTGTGTATGTGTTGGCGTAATTGGTGGTTCTTGGGTTTGTTTCCGAATTAGGCAGCACGGGGAAGTCGTATTACTAAATTCACGGCTTGTTTTTCGGTAGAACATAGTATCTTGGTCTCGTAGTTTTACGGTTACATACACGCTCGTTTTAACAAAATGGCTGTTTTTTACTTTTTGTTATCGTTTCGTCAGGTTTCGTTACTATTGTCGGTCTTAATTAACTTTTTATGAGGCGAAAAATATTTAGCTTGCTCCTTGTTTTAATTACCATTCTGGTTTGTATAGTTGGAGTAAATACGCTTCTGTTCCGTAGTCAACAAATGGAACTTACCCAGATTGCGCCACAAGACTTGCCCGACAGCGTTGCCGAACGCTTGGGTGGTGCGGTGCGCATTCCGACGGTCTCTTACGACAATGATTCGTTGGTTGACTACCAGCAGTTTGCTGTATTGTATGCTTATTTGCAGAAGAGTTTTCCACGGGTGCATCGCACACTGACGCATCAGATTGTGGGGAAGCATAGTGTACTCTACAAATGGGAAGGTTCGGATCCAAAGCTGCTACCGATGGTGCTTGCAGGCCATTTAGATGTGGTTCCAGTGCAAGAGGTAGATTTGGAACATTGGGAACATCCGCCATTTAGTGGTTTGGTTGCAGATAGTGCGATTTGGGGACGTGGCACCGTGGACGATAAGGGCGCGGTTGTGGGGCTACTAGAAGCTGTCGATTTGCTATTAAAACAAGGCTTTACACCACAACGCACGGTATATTTGTCGTTCGGGTACGATGAGGAAACCCATAGTCGGGGTGCACGGGATTTGGTACAATATCTTGTGTCTCAAAAAATTCGCGCAGATTTTGTGATGGACGAAGGTCTGGTAATTACCCGCGGACTTGTGCCAGGAGTAACAAAAGATGTCGCCATGATTGGTATTGCCGAGAAGGGTAATTTGTCGTTGGAATTACGTGCGAGTATCGAAGGTGGGCATTCGTCTATGCCAGCCGAAGAGACTGCGATTGAGGTACTCGCGACTGCCATTTTGCGCATTCGTGCACACTCTTTCGAACCAGAAATATCACTTCCAATTTCGCAATTCATGAATAAGATTGGCCCCGAACTGCCTTGGGTTACGAAAATGGCTTTTGCGAACAGATGGTTGTTTAAGCCCATTATATATAGTGTGTACAAAGCAGCACCGTCAAGCAGTTCGCTGGTAGAAACGACGGTAGTCCCCACAATTTTCAATGCGGGGCTTAAGGAAAATGCAATCCCTACCGAAGCTCGGGCAGTTGTAAACATACGCCTACTTCCTGGCTTAACACTGAACCAAGCAAGGGGATATATCAGTGATGCAATTTCCGACAAGCGAATTCAAGTTCGTGATTTGGGAGATCCTAGTGAAGCAACGGTAGTTTCGTCGGCTGAATCGCATGGTTACCATGCAATCGAAAAATCAATAAGAGAACTATCGCCCAATATATTGGTAGCGCCGTCATTAATGGTTGCCTATGCCGATGCACGTTATTATACGGCCATCTCAGACAATGTGTACCGTTTTTATCCAGTTACTTTTAATGCAGATGAACTGAATATGTTGCATGGTTCTAACGAACATATTACTTTGGCTAAGTATTTCCAAAGTATTCAGTATTATTATGGAATTATCAAAAACGGGTCGCAAGCAAGGCTGGAACTTTAATCAGATTTACGTATTGTTAAGTACATTGTTCAAATTTTAATGTATGTAAGAATGGGATTAAGAGAAAATATTAAAGCCCTAGGCCCTGGGCTGATGTGGGCAGGTGCTGCAATCGGTGTGTCACATCTTGTGCAATCTACCCGTGCAGGTGCCGATTATGGGTTTCAGTTGGTTTGGATTGTTCTTTTAGCAAACTTATTTAAGTATCCGTTCTTTGAGTTTGGTCCACGGTATGCGGCGGCGACAGGTAATAATTTGTTGGTTGGCTACCACAAACTGGGTAAATGGGCAATCCCTTTGTATTTGGTAATCACTTGGCTAACCATGTTTAGTATTCAGGCAGCTGTTACGGTTGTTACGGCTAGTTTGTTCACCAGCATATTTGGCCTATTTTCGACCAAAGTGTGGACATATATCCTCTTGGTGGTAGGTGGTTTTGTGGTTTGGATTGGCAATTATAAGGTGCTTGACAGGTTAATAAAGCTCATAATAATCGTTCTCACGATCTCTACCCTAACAGCTGTGTTTTTTGCATTCAAAAACGATATCAATAATATCGGTATCGTAGGTAAACAGTTTAACTGGGCAGATTTTGCCGATATTTCGTTCCTTATAGCACTCGTTGGCTGGATGCCTTCGGCCATAGATGTATCGGTATGGCATTCGGTCTGGTCTGTGGCGCAACGCGAGACAATGGACGATAAGCCAACTGTAAAACAGGCATTATTCGATTTTAATGTCGGGTATCTCGGCACAGCATTCCTCGCGCTTGGTTTCATAGCCCTAGGGGCTTTGGTGATGTACGGTGGCGAATCTAGTTTCTCTAACCAAGCTGGACAGTTTTCAGACCAGGTTATTTCTTTATTTACTAAAAGTTTGGGGTCTTGGTCTTTCCCTATAATTGCTATGGCAGCACTCACAACAATGGTAAGTACAACTATTACGGTACTCGATGCCGTTCCACGAGTACTTACCGAGGCATTTGTTCAAGTACGCCCTAATTGGGATAATTGCCAAACGAAACGAAAACTAACTACTTTCTGGTTGCTGGTTTTGGTTTTAGGTTCTTCGTTAATCGTAATGTTTCTGTTGGGGAATCTTAAGATTTTTGTTGATATTGCCACAATTTTATCCTTTCTCACGGCTCCAATTTTAGGTTGGATGAATTTAAGGGTAATTACGTCCGCCGATTTCCCAGTCGAACATGTGCCCCCGCTGTGGCTGAAAGTATTAAGTTACATTGGCTTGTGTATGCTTATTGTGTTTAGTGTCTATTATTTGGTTCAGCAGGTAATTCATTGATGAAAATTCAAATTTGATATGGACAAGTCTGTAATTGTTACAGGAGCTGCTCAGGGTATAGGCAGGATTATCGTTTCAGTGCTATTGGCACAGGGGTATAGAGTAATCGCAATCGATATAGATGCCGCAGCATTAACTGAATTGGAAAACGAACACAAAAGACATCGAATAATCTGTTATAAAGGCGATGTGGCCGACGAATTTTTTGTGGAACATGTCATAACGAGGGAACAGCAACTTCCTTCGGAAAGTTGGGGCTTGGTAAATAACGCGGCGATAACCCAAAATAAGGACATTGCAGAATTGACGCTAAAACAATGGCAACGGGTACTTGACGTCAATTTGGCGGCTCCTTTTTTATGGGCGAAACATTTATCGCCAGTATTAAAGAGTCACAAAGGAGCAATTGTAAACATCTGTTCAACCAGAGCATTCATGTCAGAACCCAACACAGAAGCCTATTCGGCATCGAAAGGTGGTTTGCTCGCTTTAACTCATAGTCTAGCAATAAGCCTTGCACCTGTTCGGGTAAATGCAATAAGTCCTGGTTGGATTGAGACCCGAGATTTGCAAAAGAAGGAGAATGTTCGCCCTTATACGCATTCAGAGAAAGATGCCAGTCAGCATCCTGTGGGAAGAGTCGGTAATGCTTTTGATGTCGCCTATATGGTTAGTTATTTGTTATCTGATAGAGCGGGCTTTATAACTGGACAAAATTTTGTGGTAGATGGCGGCATGACATCCAAAATGATTTACGAAGAATAATATCGCATCAATAGTTTTTTTATAAAATAAACAGAGTTTCGTTGAAGTGCATGATATTTTTTTTTAATTTTGCGCCGCCAAACTGGCTAGTAATAGCGAGGAATGGTTGGGTCAGCAACAAGTATTTTAAAGCTAAATAATAAGTAAAACTATGATCATTATTCCCGTAAAAGAAGGCGAAAGCATCGACAGGGCTTTGAAAAAATTCAAACGCAAATTTGAAAAAACAGGTGTAATAAAAGAACTTCGTGACCGCCAAGCGTTCACAAAGCCTTCTGTACGTCGCCGCGTTGAAACATTGCGCGCAGTGTACCGTGAGCAAATCAAACGGACAAAAGAAGAACAATAGAAAACTGTAAGGTTGCTGCAAATGCATTTGTAATTCATTAAAAAATGGTTAACTTGTAGCAACCTTATTTTTTCTATATGATTGAACAGTTTGCTGAATATTTACTACACAATCGAAAGTTCTCAACCAATACCTGTCTGGCTTACGAGACTGATTTAAGGCAATTTTGTGAATTTGTTTCTATAGATTATAATCAAGTAACTAGGGACGATGTGAGGGCTTGGCTTGCTCAGCTTTCACAGGAACAGCTTAGCTCGCGTAGTATTAATAGGAAGTTAAGCAGCTTGAAATCTTATTTTAAATATTTGCTTCGCAAGCAATTCATTTCCACTGACCCTACTGAAGCTATTCAACTCGCAAAAGTTCAGCGAAAGTTGCCAGCTTTTGTACCTCAGCAAGAAATATTATCGTACTTTGCTCAAGTCGCCACGAACCTTAGTTTTAATGAACTTCGCGATTGTCTACTTATGGAATTACTTTACCTCACTGGGATGCGCGTGAGTGAATTGTGTAATCTACACGACAACGATCTTGATCCATATAGGAAAACTATTCGTGTAACTGGAAAACGCAACAAATTAAGGTATATACCATTACCAGTAGAAATGCTGCGTAACATTGCAGCATTCCAGACGAACAGAAATGAAGAATTCGAGCTAAACGAACCTGAGTATTTGTTTCTATCGAAAACTGGCAAAAGAATAACACGCCAAGAGGTATATACAATTGTGAAAAATGTTTTGACTAAGATTACGACAATCAGTAAAAAAAGCCCGCATGTACTTAGGCATTCATTTGCTACGCACATGCTGAATAATGGAGCTGACCTTAATGTGATTAAAGAAATATTAGGACACAGCAACCTCTCAGCTACAGAAGTATATACACACAATACTTTTGAGAAGCTCAAACAAATTTATCAAAACGCACACCCAAGGGTGTAAATTAAAACAGGAGGGTACAATGAATATCAGGATTAACGCCGTTCACTTCAGTGCTTCAGAAAGCCTTGAAGAATTTATTACACAAAGAATTAACAAACTATCGCTGTTTCAAGACAAGATTCAGAGCGCAGAAGTTTTCCTTAGGTTGGAGAATGTTCAGAATAAGGAGAACAAAATTGTCGAGATTAAACTCATCGTACCAGGTGAAGAGTTTTTTGCAGAGAAGCAAAGTGAGTCATTTGAGAAGTCAACAGACCTTGCTATTGAAGCACTTAGACGCCAATTAAAAAAGCACAAAGGCAAAACCACAGAAATTTTATAAAAAAACAGTTTGATATGTTTGTGAAATAAAAAAAATCACATACATTTGCACACCGAATTCGAGGGGGTTCTTTGAAACTTGAGAATTAGGAAAATGCTGCCGGTGTAGCTCAGTTGGCCAGAGCAGCTGATTTGTAATCAGCTGGTCGGGGGTTCGAATCCCTCCACCGGCTCAGTATAGGTGAAAGCACCTTTACAATAATGGGGAGATACCAAGGTGGCCAACTGGGGCAGACTGTAAATCTGCTGGCGTACGTCTTCGCAGGTTC
>JBDKHP010000486.1:0-2686 GCA_039797645.1 Bacteroidota bacterium | reverse complement strand
TATTCAGGCCAATACTCTATTTGGCCGCCCTGCCAGCATACCTGAGTCTAAAGTTCACAGGCATATTTTTTCACGCATTCATATTTGTCGATTATTTTGGCAGATACCTCGCCAAGCTACGCAACAACCTTGTAGTGAAAATGAATCACTGGACCACCGAAGCCGAACAAAGCTCCAAGCACCTTCGCCGAAACCCACTCAAAGTAGCCGCCTGTATGCCATTCGCAACAATCACCGCCGCAATTCCCATCGTGGGCAACGGCACTTTTGCACACACGGCCTCCGTAATAGAAGACCTTTCCAAAAGCACACTCGCCCAACTTCGGCAAATTGTCCGAAGTATTTACGCCATATCCTACCGCACCATACGCAAACCCGAAACCAGCCCAGCCGACAAAAAATCGGCCTACATACACCTCGCAATATTCACAATCTTGGGCGGAATGATCGCAATACTCTCCATTTTCGATCTAATTTCCGACCTAATCAACAACATAAAAACCATTGCGCTACAATACCTCAACACCCGGTCGTTTGGCATTCGGCGCAATTTCTGGGGCTTTTTACTCAACCCCTTGTGGCTTCTCATTCTCAGTCCGATACTCATAGCCGTACTTTTATCGCCCTATTTTCAACTTTTCTGAGAAAAAAAACAAAGCGGAACGAAAAAAAATAATGATAAGGAGCTGTAGCCCAACAAAATTTGTAAAGGCGGCTACCGGCTCTTAGCAGTAGTCCTCGCAACGGGAACGGCATCAGTTGGCCGCCATCGTTTTTCAATCGAACCGTAGTACGAAAGGCCACTACATCACATGCTGTGGGCTACTTGCCGCGATCCGGGCTAGTTCGGTCGGCAGCTCCATCTGTAATGCCGTAATTTCGCGTGGGCCAGCCTATCCAGTTGGCCTGTGGCCAAGCCACCCCTACGCGCCTCTATACCACAATCTTGTACAAGTTTCCTGCGGAAGAAGCACCCGACTATTCACTTCCCCGAAACTTCATAAGCAATTCACACACTTTCGATTGACACAAATGCAGACATATAGCGCATAAACTGAAATTTGCTATTGCAATATTTCGGAAATGGTGCTAAATTAAAGCAAAACAAACCACATGTTACGAAGCAACACCATCAGCCTACGCGCCTTAGAACCAGAGGATTTAGAAAACCTTTACAAATGGGAAAACAGCCCCGAAGTTTGGACAGTTAGCGGCACACTTGCCCCGTATTCGCATTTTGTACTCAAACAGTACCTCGCAAATGCGCACCAAGATATTTACGAAGCGCGTCAGTTGCGACTCATGATCGAATGCCACGACCCAAACTCGCCCACCGAATCTACACCGATTGGAATGATAGATCTCTTCGATTTCGATCCGCTTCACTTACGCGCAGGCGTGGGCATTTTAATTTACGATGCACAGAACCGCAACCAAGGCCACGCCAAAGAATCGCTCCGGTTGGTGATCGAATATGCCTTCGAGCACCTACAATTGCGGCAGTTGTACTGCAATATACTTGCAGATAACCTATACAGCATACGGCTGTTTGAAAAGGCTGGTTTCTGCCAATGTGGGCTAAAAAAAGACTGGGTGAAAACTTTCGATGGCTGGAAAGACGAACTTATGTTGCAGTTGATATACACCTAAGTCGGTACAACAGACGCATTGTATGTTCGGATGAGGGGATATGTCAATAAGCTAAGGAATAGCGTTCAGTAAACCCAGTTATGGGTCGAAGTTCGTGCAGTATCCAGCCACTAAATACGAAAATAGCTGATATTGAACATATTATTCCACTTTGGGGCTTTGCAAAACTGGTGGCTTCTGTTTTCCAGGTCTTAGAGCCTGTGCTATTTTTTACGCTCCTTGGGTGCCATCAAGCAATAACGATAGGGTAATTCTGTGTTTTATCGTTCTTTTAAGTTGGGAATATACCGAGTAAAATATCATTAAAATATGGATCCAAACAGTACGTTTTTTTTGACTTGACGACATCAGGGGTACAGATTCGGGGCGACAGCCCATTGTGTACACTGTGTCTTGTGTTCAAAATTAAAATTGCCCCATGGCCATAGGCCAAGCAGAAGTGCTTGTATTGCGTAGAAGCGGCGTCGCAAATGGAGCAGCAGCCCCAACTAGCCCGGATAGTAGCGGTAGCCCACAGCGGCGTGATGCCGTATCAGCAATCTGATGCTATTCGTTTGAAATACAATGGATTCCAGTTGATTCCGTACCCGAACGCGAGGACTACAAGCGGATAGCCGGAAGCCGCCGCTATAAATATTGTTGGGCTACAGCTCCTTATCTTTTTTTTATTTTTTTTTCTTAATTGGCGATTGGATTCTTTGTGTAGTAAGTTTGCAATCTTCGTATCTAGTAGGCATCGAGATAGGTTTGAGACCAAGCAAGGGCACTCTGGTAATCGGAAAAGGCAATTGTTTTGACCCCTGGGTTGGCAAAGCGTATGTATAAATTGAACAATGATTCCTGAATTTTGGAGTTTAGGATAATCACGTTGGCTTTGAGATTTATACGTTCTACCGTGGCTAAATATTTCCGTGCGTCCGAACCAATAAACGACATATTCCGGATGTCGATCATATTGATCATTTTGCTGAGCTTTGAGGTGAGTTTGTCGCCTTCTTCTACCATTTTTTGTGCAGTATTGAGCGAAATTTCTGAT
>JBDKHP010000485.1:0-6001 GCA_039797645.1 Bacteroidota bacterium | reverse complement strand
GTTCTGCTACTGGGTAGAGGCGGAGGAAGTAAACAACCCTAGTAATATTGTAGGCACTAGCCGCTCGAATACCGTTTGTGTGCATTTTCCCGAGCGTATATTGTTGCCCGAGGCTGTAAATCCATTCAGTGCCGAATTGCAAGATCGTGTATTCAAACCAGAAGTATCTTTTGCACAGAATTACCTTTTTATTGTTTACAATCGTTGGGGGAATATCATCTTTTCGACCTCGAGTACTTCAGAGGGTTGGGATGCTACCAGCCGAGGGAGTGAATACGTATTGCCTGGAACATACATCTATTATATTGAATACTCGGATGCGTACGGCCTAAAACATAGACAAAAAGGACAAGTACAGGTGGTTTATTAGGTCTGTATGTTGAAATTAATTTTCTGTCGGTTTTTAAAACCGAAACCTTGGCGAAGGCTGACGTTTCGGTTTTATATTGCTGTTTTGGCAGTAAATCTGAATAGCCGACTGACAGCTTGGCGCGTATTGTTTCGTGAGTACAAAGAAATCAAATCTAATAAATCGTATATAATATTCAGATTATTAATTTGTTAACGTTTTAATTGCAGTACCAACTCGTTTTTCTTAGAATTCCATATAAAAAAGGTGTCAGAATTGAAAGACGAAATAAGCAATTGAAAGTCTGATTAATACACCAATATTTTGAGTTATGGTGTGGGTGTTTTATAGATGGTAAACATTTTTCTATAATACTTCTGAAAATAAAAATATCTTTGTCGCGTGTAAACAGATTTGTTTACACCCAATAAATTGTACACAAAACAGCATTAGGCTACTAGATAAATTTTTTCCTTATGGGACTCGTTGAAAATATTGTATCAAAATTTTTCGGATCGAAAGCCGAAAGAGACATTAAACAAATAATGCCAATAGTGCAAGAAATACTAAAGGTTCATGCGAGCTTGAAGGGTATTTCTAATGACGCGCTTCGCGCAAAAACCGATGAACTACGGGCACAAATTCAGCAAGCTATTGCGGAAGATTTGGCAGCTATTGAGCTGCTGAAAGCTAAAATAGAAGAAGAAGAAAATTTAGAAGTAAAAGAAAACTTCTACGCTGAGGAAGATAAAATTCAGAAGCGTATTACTGATACTATTAGTGCCGAGTTGGATAGAATGCTTCCTCTAGCCTTTGCTATTATGAAGGAAACAGCATCGCGCTTTGCAAGTAACGAGCGCATAGAAGTTACGGCAAGTGAATACGACCGAAAATTGGCTGTTAATTCTGATTTTGTAGAGATCGTTGGAAATTCAGCAATTTATAAAAATTCATGGACGGCAGGTGGCAACATTGTGACTTGGGATATGGTTCACTACGATGTACAGCTTATCGGTGGTGTGGTTTTGCATCAGGGTAAAATAGCCGAGATGGGTACGGGTGAGGGTAAAACCTTGGTCGCTACATTGCCTGTATTCTTAAATGCACTCTCAGGTCGTGGGGTTCACATGGTAATCGTGAACGATTACCTATCCAAACGAGATTCAGAATGGATGGGTCCTTTGTATCAATTCCATGGTATCTCGGTCGATTGTATTGATAAGCATCAGCCAAATTCCGAACAACGCCGTCTGGCATATGAGGCTGGTGTAACTTTTGGTACGAACAACGAATTTGGCTTCGATTACCTTCGTGACAATATGGCTCTTTCGCCAGAAGATTTGGTGCAACGCCCGCACAATTACGCAATTGTAGATGAGGTCGATTCCGTGCTTATTGACGATGCGCGTACCCCTCTGATTATTTCAGGCCCAACACCTAAAGGGGAAAACCAACAGTTCTTGGAACTAAAACCAAGTGTAGAAAAACTGATAAAGGCTCAACGTGAATTGTTTGCAAAAAAATTCAACGAAGCCAAACAAGAACTGGCCAAAGACCCAAAATCGGGGACAGGTGGTTTTTATTTGGTACAAGCAAATAAAATGTTGCCAAAGAACAAAAGCCTTATTAAGTTTTTGAGTGAATCTGGTATGAAAACCTTGATGCTCAAGACAGAGGACATTTATTTGTCGGAAAATGCGAAACGGATGCCAGAGGTTACTGAAGAACTTTATTTTGTAATCGAGGAGAAAAATAACTCCGTAGATCTTACCGAAAAAGGGATTGAACTTATTTCAAAAGACGCAGGAGATTCCAACTTCTTCTTGATGCCAGATATAGGTAGTGTAATAGCAGATATTGAACGTCAGGAAACAGACCCAGCCCGGAAACTTCTACTCAAGGACGAATTGATGGCAGATTATGCAATCAAGTCGGAACGGATTCATACTATTCAGCAGCTTCTACGTGCTTATGCACTTTTCGAGAAAGATGATGAGTATGTGGTGATTGAAAACAAAGTAAAAATTGTGGACGAGCAGACGGGTCGCATTATGGAAGGTCGTCGGTATTCTGATGGTTTGCACCAGGCTATCGAAGCGAAAGAGAATGTGAAAGTAGAGGCTGCGACACAAACATTTGCAACGATTACTTTGCAAAACTTCTTCCGTATGTACAAAAAACTCTCGGGTATGACAGGTACAGCGGAAACAGAAGCAGGTGAACTTTGGGATATTTATAAATTAGATGTCGTTGTGATACCCACAAACCGCCCAATTGCAAGGGATGATAGAGATGATTTGGTGTACAAAACGCGCCGTGAAAAGTTCAATGCAATAATTGATGAAATTGTTGCACTAGTTGAAGCTGGACGTCCGGTTTTGGTTGGGACAACTTCGGTAGAAATTTCAGAACTACTCAGCCGAATGCTAAAGCTTCGTAAAATTGAACATAACGTCCTGAATGCCAAGCTTCATAAAAGAGAGGCCGATATTGTAGCCCAAGCAGGTAATGCTGGCACCGTGACGATTGCTACAAACATGGCTGGTCGGGGTACAGATATAAAATTAAGCCCCGAAGTGAAAAAAGCGGGAGGTCTTGCAATAGTGGGTACCGAACGTCATGAGTCTCGCCGGGTTGATAGGCAACTAAGAGGTCGCGCTGGTCGTCAGGGAGATCCTGGTAGTTCGCAGTTCTTTGTGTCTTTGGAAGATAACCTGATGCGTTTGTTTGCGTCGGAGAAGATTGCACGCCTAATGGACAGATTTGGCCAACCAGACGGTGAAGCCATACAGCATGGAATGATTACAAACTCGATCGAACGTGCACAGCGGAAGGTAGAAGAGAATAACTTTGGTACACGGAAACGCTTACTTGAGTATGATGACGTAATGAACTCCCAACGTGAAGTGATTTACAAACAACGTCGTCATGCTCTCTATGGCGATAGGATCGGTGTTGATATTTCTAACATGATGTACGACATGGCATTTGCCCTGGCAACCGAAGCGCGGAAGGGTATGGATTTTACAGAGTTTCATTTCGAAGTTTTCAAAACACTGCATATTGAAACCAATATAACAGAAACTGAGTATCCTAAACTTTCTGTCGATGCGCTTACAGATCGGTTGCATCATACGTTGATTGAACGTTATATGCGCAAAACACGTTCGATGCAAGAAGAGTCGTATCCTGTAATTAAGCGGATGTACGACGAAAACAGCACGCCTGGCCGAATGGTATATGTTCCATTTACCGACGGTTCGCGCAAATGGCAAATCGTAGTCGATCTACAAAAAGCACATGATACTCACTGCAAGGAACTTACTAAATCGTTTGAAAAGGCTTCTATATTGGCTACGATTGACGATTCGTGGAAAGAGCATTTACGCGAGTTGGATGATCTGAAACAATCCGTACAATCTGCATCATACGAGCAAAAAGATCCGTTGTTGATCTATAAATTCGAATCGTTTGAGTTGTTCCAAAGAATGCTGGAACATAACAACAAAAAAATAAGTTCGACATTAATTCAGGGACACATACTTTCTAACGCACCAGCCGCGCGGGTACAGACCGAATATGTACCACCTAAACTAGACCTAAGTAAATTAAACTTATCGCGAGCTGACGAGCTGAATTCAAACCGACAAGCAGTTACGTCCGATAGGCAAGAAACAAAGAAAGTCGAAACCTTTGTGAGGACAGAAAAGAAAGTAGGACGAAATGAACCTTGTCCTTGTGGTAGTGGCAAAAAATTCAAACAATGCCACGGAAAAAACCAACCTGATATTTAAAAAAAGCCGCCAAATTTTGGCGGCTTTTTTTTGAAACAATAAATCGACAATCACAGGGCCAGAATTTGTAATATTCTAAGCTTTGTGTATATTCACAAGTGTAATGGCTAAGATTTTGTAGCGCCACTAAGAACTATTTACTTATAACAAAGCTCGTAACTTTAATATGCATACTATGATTTCTAAAGAACAAGCAGAACAGTTTTTGAATAATAAACTCCGACCCGTAATGTCAGAAATCGAGAATCTACGGGTTGAAATCATAGAAAATGGTAAACGAAATAAGTTAATACTCTCGGGCTTGAGTATTTTAATTTATTTGTACGGATATAGCTGGTTACAACAATGGGCACACTCTCCTACCCAAAAATTTTTATTCTCGGCTGTATTAATTATCGTATTGGTATTTGTGTATATTTTCTTCAGACCCGAATTGTTTACTTCACAGAGTGAGCGAAATAGATTGTACAATTTGTACAAAAATGGTGTACTCAGAGAGAGCCTCCGTTATATCAACCGCACGCTTAACTATCAGCCATTACTAAAAAGCCAAATGCGGAATTATGAAAAAAGCAAGCTCTTTTTGCGTAAAATTACTGAATCCAAAGAGTTGCATCGTATAAGTGGCGAAATTGCGCAGCATACAATCAATATATCCGAGGTTCAGTTTCGTTACAACCTCATGCTTACTTTCCAAGGTTGGTTTATTGAATTTGAAGAGAAACTCGACATTCCCAATACAATCATAAGTACACTCAACGTTGAAGACGAATTTTTGAAAAGTAATTTTTCAGGCTTCAAAGCCTCTAAATTAAACGATTGTACCCTACTCACTCAGACCGAATCCTTTGAAAAAGTTGGTGAATTGTCACTACTTTTAAAAGATCTGCGTGGCGAGATTAAAAGCCATGTAAGTATTTCTGTAATAGACGGATGTGCTTTTATGGCGATTCCAAATAAATTCCCCTTCTTTACGGTGTCGTTTCGAGATGAAAATAACAACGAGGAATCTACTTACACCGACTTTGCCCAAACAGTGACTTTGTTCAATTATTTGGAAAAGGTTCTATTGTGCATACACTCTTTGAAATGATTTAAGCGTATCCATTCATTGAATATCAACCAAATATGCGTGGTGTTGCGCTTGTCTGGATTGTCCAGTAAGTTTTCAAAGCCGCTTTAACTCTACAGACCAGAGGCCAACAGAAAGATTTCGCCCCGCGTATTTACAGCGACGCAAACGGAACTGTAGTCCAAACAAGCCCAGAACGCAGCAAGTAGCCCACAGCGACGTTACGCGATCTGGGCTACTTGTCGTTACGGTAGCACTTGTAATGCCGTAAGTACGCAAGGCAAAAAAAATGTTTGGCCTGCAGCCATGAAGCTTTTTAATTTCTCAAGAAAAACATTTTCATGCATGGAGCTAACATTTCGAATGTATGGCAGTGAGTAATCGGATTCAAGCCTTTTAATATGCCTTTTGCTTATTAATCGTAGAGTCGGCACACGAATGAGTGGTTTGGCAAAGCAATTCTGAAATTTGTTTAACTCTTTAAGACATTCGTATCCCCATTACCAGAATGTCGTCGGTCTGTTTGCTTTTGCTTCTGCCACGAATCTCTTTTTCTTGTTTCGACCGTTTCAGCCAATTTGTATAGGTAGATTCAAGAATCTCTTTCTGATCGATCATTGACTTGTCGTGCATACCCGTAAGCAATTCGTTGAAGCGTTTAATCCCGAATTTTTTGTCTTTTTCACCACCAAACTGGTCTTGAAAGCCATCTGAAAAGCCATAGATCATGTCACCTAAATTGTAATGGATGGTTTCGCTACTGAAAGGATCCATACGCAAGTGCAT
>JBDKHP010000484.1:0-3390 GCA_039797645.1 Bacteroidota bacterium | reverse complement strand
GGCTGCTTTTATTCAGGGTGGGATAGGAAAGCCTGGTTTGAATATGTTGAAAAATGAATTTTCTCCTTTTTATATTGCGGGTGTTCGTTTTTCGTGGAATCTGGGTGGTTTATATACTTGGAAAAATAAACTGGCAAAAATTGAAGTGGGGCGGTCGATGGTGGCTTCGCAAAAGCAAGTTTTTCTGTTTCAGAATCAGATACAGGCCACGCAACAAACGGCTGAAATTGATAAAATGAAACAGCTTTTGGCCGACGATGCTGAGATTATTGCCTTACGAACGGCGATAAAAAAATCTGCGGAGGCGAAAGTTGCGAATGGAACTTTGTCTGTGAGCGATCTGATTCGGGAAATCAATGCCGAGAATATGGCGGAACAGCAAAAATCGTTTCACGAAATACAACTCGTTTTGGCAGAATATAAGCTAAAAAATATTTTGAATAATTAATATTTCTGTTTTTAAAAAATATACAATATAAATCTGAAAAACATGAAAAAACGTCCAATTCAAAATTTTGGAATTTTCCTTCGGATTCTGGCCAACTGGACTTTACCTGTTTTGCTGGGGGGAGTATTTTGTTTTCCTTCTTGTAAGAGTTCTGCACTCGATGCCGAGGGCACAGGGAGTTTTGAGGCTACCGAAGTAATCGTATCGGCAGAGGCTAACGGGAAACTTACGAAGTTTGATGTTGTTGAAGGCCAGAGTGTTAAGTCTGGAGATGCATTGGCTTCTATAGATAGTGTGCAGTTATACCTCAAAAAAATGCAATTGTTGGCAAGCAAGAAAGCGGTTCTCAGCCGTACGCCCAATGTGAGTACCCAAATGGCAGGGCTTCGTCAGCAAATTGCCACGGCAGTTACCGAGAGGAAAAGGGTAGAAAATTTGTTAAAGGCCGATGCCGCGACACAAAAACAATTAGACGACATTAACGGACAAATTTCGGTGCTCGAAAAACAATTGGCTGCCATGAAATCGTCTCTCGAAATATCGGTAAACGGTATTGGGACCGAGGGAGCTGTGGTCGATATTCAGATAGCCCAGTTAGACGATCAGCTCACTAAATGTTTGGTTCGCAGTCCATTGTCGGGTGTTGTGTTGGCAAAATATGCCGAAATGGGAGAGCTTGCAACCATGGGAAAGGCATTGCTTAAAATTGCAGATGTCGATAATATGTATTTGCGTGCGTACATCACCAACGACCAATTGGCGCGGATTAAATTGGGACAAAAAGTGAAAGTTAGCTGCGATGAGGGTGATTCTAAAATGCGTAGTTATGAGGGTGTTATCGCATGGATTTCAGAGAAATCTGAGTTTACACCCAAAACAGTTCAGACCAAAGACGAACGTACAAATATGGTTTATGCAGTAAAAATTGCTGTAAAAAACGATGGTTTTTTGAAGATTGGAATGTACGGGGAATTTAAAATCATGTAATTATGGTAGCAGTATCCGTAAATGGTATATCGAAGAATTACGCAAAAGTAGAGGCGCTAAAAAATCTGAGTTTTCAGGTAAATAAAGGCGAGTTGTACGGAATTATAGGCCCAGATGGGGCAGGTAAAACCACGCTTTTTCGGATTCTTACTACCCTGATGACAGCCCAGTCTGGCTCTGCTACTGTCGATGGTTTCGATGTGGTACGGGATTACAAAACCATTCGTAATAGGGTAGGGTATATGCCGGGTAGATTTTCCTTGTATCAAGATCTTACGGTAGAAGAAAATCTGGAACTCTTTGCGACCGTTTTTCGTACCACTGTGGCAGAAAATTACCATCTTATCAAGGATATTTACCAACAAATTGAGCCGTTTAAACACCGTAAAGCGGGGGCTCTTTCGGGTGGAATGAAACAGAAATTGGCTCTGAGTTGTGCCCTTATTCATAAGCCCAGTGTGCTCTTTCTGGACGAACCTACCACAGGGGTTGACCCCGTGTCGCGTAAGGAATTTTGGGATATGCTCAAAAAACTAAAGCGCGAAGGTATCACGATCTTGGTTTCTACGCCATATATGGACGAGGCCGTGTTATGCGATCGTATTGCGCTCATTACCAAAGGCGAAATCCTTAGAGATGATACTCCTGCGCATGTTATCGATCAGTTTGGTGCCACGCTTTGGGCCGTTAGAAGCAATAATATGCACGCTTTACTTAACGATTTGCGCGCATTTCCGGGAGTGGACTCTTGTTTTGCTTTTGGCGACAAAAACCACATTACTGTTGCAAACGACGCTCTTAACGAAACGCAATTGTGTGATTTTTTGATGTCGAAAAACCACCATAATGTGGCAATTTCTCGAATTAAACCAACGATAGAAGATTGTTTTATGCGACTTTTGTAATTTATTGGTAATTGTTGCAGAATATTGTATTATTTTCTTACAAATACTAAAAAAATGGAGTCTCAGAATATAGGTGTTTCTACCTCCGAGAAGGTTATAGAAGTTCATAAATTGGAAAAACGATTTGGCAGCTTTACTGCGGTCGATCATATTTCTTTCGACGTACACAAAGGGGAAATATTTGGTTTTTTGGGGGCAAATGGCGCCGGTAAAACCACCGCCATGCGTATGCTTTGTGGGCTTAGTTTCCCTACATCTGGTAGTGGCAGGGTGGCGGGTTTCGACATTGCTACCCAATCCGAACAGATAAAGGCTAATATTGGTTATATGAGTCAAAAATTTTCGCTCTACAACGACCTGAAAGTCTGGGAAAATATCCGTTTATTTGCAGGTATTTATGGGATGAAACCCAAAGTAATTGCCGACAGAACTGAAGCCTTGCTCAATCGGCTCAATTTTTCGCACGAACGCAATACTTTTGTCCGAGAATTACCCTTGGGGTGGAAACAGAAATTGTCGTTTTCAGTCTCAATTTTTCACGATCCCAAAGTTGTTTTCCTAGACGAACCCACCGGCGGTGTCGATCCTGTAACGCGCCGTCAGTTTTGGGAAATGATCTATGAAGCTGCCGCACAGGGAATTACTGTATTCGTAACCACCCACTATATGGACGAAGCAGAATATTGCGACCGCGTATCAATTATGGTAGATGGTCGCATAGATGCGCTCGATTCACCCCAGACTCTTAAATCACAATTCTCAGCAGACAGTATGGACGAAGTTTTTCAACAATTGGCCCGAAAAGCCACACGCAAAGCAGATTAATATGGAGCAGTTTTTAGCTTTTGTAAAAAAAGAATTCCATCACATATTTAGAGACTTGCGCACAATGCTCATTCTCTTAGTGATGCCAGTAATACAGATCGTCCTTTTTGGGTTTGCCATTTCCAACGAAGTAAAAAATGCTGAAATTGCTATACTCGATTACTCACAAGATGCAGCTACCAAGCGTATTAGTGCACAACTTGCTGCGAGCGCTTATTTCGATAT
>JBDKHP010000483.1:0-3002 GCA_039797645.1 Bacteroidota bacterium | reverse complement strand
TTTATTTCTAATTTACGAAATAACATCATAATCAACAAATATATTTTTTCATTTTAATAAAAAAAACAGACTCTAAGTAATAAAAAAAGAACATTGTCGCATTTATAGCAACCATAGTCGCGAGATCATGATAGGTACAGCGCCCAATAAAACCCAACGATCGAGAAAACAAAAAAAGGATTTGGAGCGGGAGCGAAACATTACCTATATACGGCGGCTACCGGCTATCCGCTTGTAGTCCTCGCAAACGGAAACTGAGTCACTTGGCTGCCTGAGTATTTCAATCAAACCGCTGTACAAAAGGGCATTACATCCCATTGCTGTGGGCTACCGCTACTATCCGGGCTAGACCCATCGGCAGTTTTTCAATCCCACGCCGTAGGTACGCTTGGCAAACACTTTCGGTTGGCCTACGGCCATGTTACCCGTAACACCACAACCGAACCGTACCAAACACAAGGTGGCTGAGCGGAGTCGAAGCCCGTGGCAAACAACGAACAATATCAATAAACGGAGACAAACACGCAAGCCAATTTCCAATCACATGGTAATTAGTTGATGCATAATGGTTTATGTTTTTTTTGTAGCAGCGAAACATCCCAAATCAAACTGACTCTAAAACGCCACATGGCCGCAGGCCAAAGTAAAGTGCTTGCCCCGCGAACCTATGGCGTGGGATTGGAAAACTGCCGCACGGTCTAGCCCGGATAGTAGCGGTAGCCCACAGCGGTGTGACGAAGCGTCAACAATCTGACGCTATTGGTTTGAAATACAAAGGCGTCCTGTTGATTTCGTTTCCGGACGCGAGGACTACAAGCGGATAGCCGGTAGCCGCCCTTACAAATATTGTTGGGCTACAGCTCCTTATTATTTTTATTTTTTTTGCTCTCAGTTTTATATTTGGGGCTTTGGTGATGAATTGTACAAAGTGAATGTAGAGACGTCGCGTGCAATTGGAATTTACGAGTCCTATTCTATTGCTTTCTTACTGCTAAGTTATCCGAAAATCACAAGCTCTTATTTCATTCGCCTAGATTCGTATGCCATTCGTGCATTCGTGGTCGGAAAGTATTCGTAAAACTGTTGTATAACATCTGCAACAAAGCTTGCACAAATCGCAGAGATGCCGTAATTTATGGCCGAAATTTTAAACATAAACTCACTATTTCCCCCATGAAGAATTCACTACTACTCGCAGCCACCTTGCTGCTCGTATGGACATCTTGTTCCCAGCAAGACGACTTTAATGCACAGGACGCAGCCCAAGGCCAACAGCCACTCACGCCTGCACAAATTAATCAAGAAATCAACACCATGCTCGCCGAAAAAGGCAGCTTCGATTGGAGTCAAGCAAGCGACTACCTACTCTGGAGTGCTATTGTACAAAGCGACAGTTTGGCCTCGGTAGGTTACGGCGACCAAGCTTTCGACGATGCCATTATGGTTCGTAAAAGTGCTGCTGCCCACGATCTGGTAATCAACACTGCCCAAGAAAGCGAAAATCTCGCCTCGGGCAAAAAGAACGACCAGAGCATTCTCGTACGCGACAACGACCAACTCACCACGCTCGATCTTCGTATTACGCAACTCAACACCGTTACGGAACTACGCAACAACCCAAGCGTAAGGTACTTAGAACCTGCTGGTTACCAATACATGAGATACCAAGATTTGCATAAAAGTGACAGTGGTTGCGACCAATCTGGCGACGCCATTAATGCCGCCGACTACCGTCTAATCACCCCAAATTGCTATGTTTCGTGGGTGTACGACCGCCACAATATTCCTTCGGCATGGGGCTACAGTACGGGAGCAGGTATCACCGTGGGTGTGGTTGATACGGGCGCTTCTGGCAGCCAACCCTTGCTCAATGGCGAGTTCAACGACGGCTATTCTAGCGGACGTACCATACAACGCTATGGCGTATTTGTAGATTCGTTCTGGCCATGGGTCACAAAAACCGACGGCATCTACGACAAATGCAGCCACGGTACTTCTATGACAGCCAACGTTTCGTCGCCACGTAACAACAACTACATGCCCGTGGGTGTAGCCTACAATTGCAACATGGTAGCCTACAGAGCCACAGGCGACGTTGTTCTGGAAGGGTATCACGAACAAGTGGGTGTGGAAACAGCACTCATGCAATTGGCAAACCGTAGCGATGTGAAAATTATTTCGATGTCTATCGGTCACATTTTGTCTGTTGGTCGTATTTCGGACGCAATTAAATACGCGTATTCAAAAGGCAAGCTGATTTTTGCAGCGGGGGGGACTTCTACTTCGTTTACAAACTTTACAGGCGTAATTTTCCCCGCCAGCATGGCTGAAACTGTTGCCGTGACAGGTATTACTGATGCGGGCGGTTACACCGAATGCGAAGTTTGCCACAAAGGCGACGCTATTGATTTCACCGTTGTGATGCAACGTGCTTCGGATGCAAGCCGCACTTCGCCTACGACGGGTTTTACAGCGGGCTCTAAACAATATATCGGTGGTTCGTCTATTGCCACATCTACTACCGCAGGTATTGCAGCCTTGGTTTGGGCAAAAAATCCGACTTGGACACGTGCGCAAGTGCTTAATAAAATGATACAATCGGCAAGCCTTTACCCAAGCAGAAGCAGTAATTTTGGCTGGGGTAATGTTGATGCGCTAAAAGCAGTACAATAAGCTGAAAATTAGAAATTTTGCACTGATACTTGGCGCAATTATCTGCCAAAAATGCAACAAAAAACGCCACTCAAAATTTTGAGTGGCGTTTTTTTATGAAATACAATTAGGCGGTCTGTACGAATATCTTTAGTGCTGATAGATATGTACGTCGCGTTGTGGAAAAGGAATCGAAATTTTATGCGCATCGAGCGCCAATTTACCTTGCTCCAAAATATCAAAATACACTGTCCAGTAATTATCGGGGTGGCTATGCGGACGCACTTCGAGTTGCACGCCAGAGTCTGCTAATTTACCTACGCTCACATAAGGTGCTGGTTCGTCGAGTA
>JBDKHP010000482.1:0-6617 GCA_039797645.1 Bacteroidota bacterium | reverse complement strand
ATACGCATTTGCATACATCTCTATATTACGGTACGAGTTGTCGCGATCCATAACTTTAGCGTAAGCAGAGTTGTTGTTGGTTAATTGCAACAAAGACGTACCAAAATCACTTTCATGTGCCACATCGCCTACTTGAATAGGACGACCTAAAACAGAACCATAATTAGGAGAGGTAAGCGGCAAATTGTTTGCAGCCAAAAATGCGAGAGTTTGTTCGGTGTGATACAGTGGCAACCAAGGTTGGTTACGTAAAGCATCTTGTAAACCAACGGCAACCACACGCGATTTGCTACTGCTACCACTAATCTGAATACCCGCTTCTACACGCTCGCTCAATTTTGCATTAATGTTACCACGTAAGCTAAATTTATCGAATTGGTCAGTAAGAACCACACCTTTATCAGATTGATAACTACCACCGAAGTAAAAATTACCCCATTCGCCACCACCCGAAGCACCTACTTGATACTTCTGAAAGCCACCTGTACGGAAAATTACATCTTGCCAATCTGTTGCAGTACCCAATTCCATCATTTTGTTAACTTGTGTATTCAAAGGAATACCTTGAGCATTCAATTTGTCAACCCATTCACTTGGAGTAGAATACAAATCATCGCGTTTAAATGCCGATTTCACACCTGAAATCACATTCACATCAAAACTCAATTTGCCTTTTTTTCCAGATTTGGTTGTAATCATAATTACACCATTTGCACCCCGCGAACCATAAATTGCAGCAGAAGCAGCATCTTTTAGTACCTCTATAGATTGAACATCGTTCATATCTACCGACGATAAATCTCCTGGAATAGGAAAACCATCAACAACAATCAAAGGATCTGTACTTGTGTTGATCGACGAAACACCACGAATCAAGATTTTTGGCGAAGCTCCTGCGCTTGCATCAGTTGTTGCAATATCAACACCCGATAGTTTACCCACTAAAGCTTGGTCTGCACGTGAAACGGGAGCCTCTGCAAAATTTGCATCGTCCATTTTCGATACCGAACCTGTGAGGTGCGAGCGTTTTTGAACGCCATAACCCACAACAACTACGTCAGAAAGGCTTTGACCTACCGACATTTTTAACTTTACTTCTTCGCTTTTCTGACCCGTGATAGCGATCTCTTGCTCATCGTAACCAACAAACGAAACTATAATTTTTTCGCCTTCAGAAACCTCTATCGCGAAATTTCCGTCAAAATCGGTAGCAGTACCACGCGTGGTGCCTTTTACCAAAATACTACTCCCGGGAAGTAATTCATTATTTTCCAAAGTACTCACAACACCCTTCAGCATATATTTTGCTTGGGATTGAGCACCGATACTCACAAAAAGAAAGGCTACAAGTAAAAGTGACCCTCCGTAAGTTTTAAACAGCTTATTCATAAGTAATTATGTTTAAAAATAGGTTAGATTTAAGACAATAATATTCCTCTAAAGCATCCGCCGGATGCAGTTCTAATCTGATAATTCAAGCTCCGAAACGCCCTACTCTAAGCAGCGACTGAATCAAAATCTATTGAACCTCTAAATCAAAATAGGGGAATGAGCCTCGAAATTGGCCTCGCTTAACCATCCTAATAAGGAAAACGAAAGGGGTACTTCCGAGTAGTGGTTACATAAAAATCTAGTAAAAATTGTCATCAGCAAATACGTTTTATCGTTAGGGTTTCAAACTAAATAATTGTAGATGCGAGCATTGTTCACTCAAGATCCTAAAAGTTGTTATCCACAAAGCAAAATAAGGTCTTAAAATATTACCTTTGGGCGTTGTACAAAACCAACAACTTTGACTTTTGTATCTCAGCAGCGTTCGGTAGAAAAAGATCCCTCAATCCAGAATCTACCTGCGCTGTTCCTATTTTGCATCCGTAATCAGTTTGCTGAAATCATTGATCTCGTAATCGTTGTAGCAATACTGATACAAATTTCCAAAATGCGCGTTCAATTTAGCACGTGCTAAATTCATATCCTTCTGAGCAATCGCATCGAAAATGGCACGATGCTCCAAAACTCCCTGCATGGTTTGTTTCTTGTCGCACACATGAAACTTCTCAAAATTATTGATAATCTCAGGTGCAATAATCAACATCAGGGTATTTATCACTGAGTTTCCACTAGCCTCGGCTATACGTAAGTGGAAGGTTAAATCTTCTTCGAGTGCACTGATTCCCACACTTGCCTTTGCTGCATACGCCTCAAAAGCCTCTTCCAACTGGGCCAAATGCCGGGTGGAACGTCGCAACGCAGCCAAACCCACCGCATTGCTTTCAAGTATGATCCTTGTTTCTACCAAAGACCTAAAATCGGGCTGATCCAAACGCAACACATCTGTTATCATTCCATCAATTGCAGAAACCCCCAGAGCTGATACCACTGTGCCACTCTGTGGTAAAGTCTTTAGCAAACCGTAAAACTCCAACTTCTTAATTGCATCTCGAATCAAGCTCCTACTCACACCCAACTGTTCAGACAGTTTTCGCTCTGCTGGCAACTTATCGCCAGGAATTAGCCGTTCGTTCAAGATAAAATCGCGAAGCTTGCTCACTATTTGTTCTTGTTCGTTTAAGCCATCACTCTCAAAAGGACCTTTGTACTCCATTTATTTTAGATTTATTGGTAAGTAAACTCCCAAACAATCATTATTCCATTTCTGGGCAACCAATGCAATTAATTGGTTGACCAAAAATATAACTAATAATTGGTTGACCAAATTATTTTAGCAATATATTTTATTTTTTTTTAACAAAACTTACAGCAACGTCTTGCACCGAAACGTTCAACAAAACCCGACGCAAGTTACAAATATAAAATTAGGGCATTTTGACAATATAATAGGGAGGTATCAAACATAATAAACACAGTAGAATACGCCCATACCTAATATAAGACCAGAGGTAGAACTAAAAGTGCACAAAAAAAAGTGAGCCACAGAATCAGTACAAGTCGTAAGAGACAATGTTCATGCATTTGCAAACGCAAACCCCAAAGCACAACAGGATTCAAACGCATTCTCCAATAAATATCCAAAGCGAAAAAATAATTTTTAGGAGCGGGCACAAAACTTTTCAAATAAGCCCCGCTGCCGGCTATCCGCTTGTAGTCCTCGCAAACGGGAACCGAATCACTTGGCGGCCAGAGTATTTCAATCAAGCTACTGTACAAAAGGCTATTACGTCAGTTTGCTGTGGGCTACCGCTACTATCCGGGCTAGGCCGTGCGGCATTTTCCAAACCCACGCCGCTGGTACTCGGGGCAAGCGCAGCAGTTGGCCTACGGCCATGTGGCTCAGTCGCCATGACATGGCCAGACAAAATACGCAGGCGAAGCTTCGAGCTATCCCCACGCTGTCTGCGGTTTGCCACATGGCCACAGGCCAAAGTAAAGATTTAGCCCCGCGCACCTACGGCGTCGCAGACGGAGCTGCCGCCCCAACTAGCCCGGATCGCGGCAAGTAGCCCACAGCATGTGAAGTTGTGGCCGTTCGTGCAGGGGTTCAATTGAAAAACACAAGCGGCCAAGCGATGTCGTACCCGTTGCGAGGACTACTGCTAAGAGCCGGTAGCCGCCTTTACAAATTTTGTTGAGTTACAGCTCCTTATCCTTATTTTATTTTTTTCTATCGGCAGGTTTTACGATTCGGGCGGGGTGTTGGGCTTGGAATTTGCCGATGGGTCTGCTTCGGATTCGGGGCGTGCTGTTTGCTTAAATTCAGGAGCGAAAAAACCTGGCCCTGAAAGTTTTTGCGAGCGGTTTAGCATAATCATGCGAAGAAAATTGCTCCCTATTCGTGTAGCTTTTTCTTTTGCTTCTTCGGTAATAGGCCCTTTATACATGGTGTCGAGGGTTTGGTACCAGAGGCTTAGCCAACGGTTGAAATGAGAGGCACTCAGGGTGTTGTTTTCGTGCTGATCTACTTGGATGTGGGTGCGGCCTGGATTGCCACTAAAACTACCTGTTGCGAGGAGGTTACGCTCCCAGAAATCGGTAATTTTGTTCATGTGGTGGTTCCAATCGTTTATGTGCGTATTGAAAATGGGACCCAGTAACTCGTCTTTGCGTATTTTTGCGTAGAACCTTATTACTAATGTGTAAATTTGGTCGCGGGTTTCTATGTCTGTATTCATGGCTTTGGAGCTTTCGATTTGATAATTTTATACGACAAAAGTACTTATTTAAAATTAATCTAAATAAGTTTGCATGGCAACATGTATCTTTTCAACTAAAACCTAGCACAATGTGTTTCGTGAATCCTTTGTATAATGTGGGTAAAAAATCTGGTTTCGTGGGGGTAAATCCGCTGGAGGATTTGTTTGATGCGGACAACGATCTGGAGTCTGAATCTGGTGAGAATATGGATACCACTGAAAATAAAATTACTGATAATAAAGCTATTAGCTAAAACTGTATATGAATAATCTCTTTGTTGTTTGCTTTGCTTGGCTGGCTAGTGTGGGTACTGGCTTGGGGCAGCATTACCGTTTGCACCCGGAATTACAGACCGATAGCTCGTACAATGTGGCGCGTGAGTTTACGAAACACCATAAGAAGTATCCAGATATTGAAATTGTGAAGGCTGTGCCTTCGGCAGAAGTTTTGGTGGACAGTAACTTGGTGTATCGTTCCTTGGGGGAACGGATGCTTCATTTGGATCTGATTCGGCCTAGTAGGTATCGAAAAAAACGTTTGCCTGTGGTGCTTATGGTTCATGGTGGCGGGTGGCGATCGGGCGATAAAAGTATGCAGTGGCCTTTGGCTTTTCGGCTGGCCAAGGAGGGTTTTGCTTGCATCCCGATCGAATACAGGCTTTCGACAGAGGCGCAATATCCGGCGTCGATTACGGATCTGAAGTCGGCAATTGCGTGGGTACGAACTGTATCGAAACAATACCATCTCGACCCAGACAGAGTGGCGCTTTTGGGCTGTTCGTCGGGCGGACAAATGGTTTCGCTGGTGGGTAGCTCCAATGCTGCAATCGAAAAATTCGAACCCAAAGAATTACCCAAGACTGACACACGGGTAAAAGCTGTGGTGGATATTGATGGCGTGTTGGCTTTTATTCACCCCGATTCGGGGGAGGGAATTGATGCTCCCACGAAACCTTCGGCGGCGACTTTGTGGTTTGGTAAACCAACGGCGGCGGATTCGTCCTCGCGGATTGAAGCGTCGGCACTTACGTACGCGGGGGAGCAGTCGGCCAATTTCTTGATTTTGTGTAGCAGTCAACCCCGGTTTCACGCAGCTTATAAGGAAATGATAGCTGCCCTTGAGGCCAAAGGCAAACATGGATCTGCCTACGAGCTGAGCAATACGCCACATACATTTTGGCTTTTTCAACCTTGGTTCGAGGAGATGGTGGGTCAAATTGTGCCTTTTCTTCGGAAAGAGCTTCAGTAAAATCTTAATTCGTTGCACAATGGAAAACAATAATGAAATCCAAACCAAAACTTGGCCAAGTAAAATCGGTGCATTTGTCTTAGCTGGAGTCTGCTTATTGTATTTATCGAACTGGGGAGCGGGGTTCTTTGAATTCCTACCCGACAATTTGCCCTTTGTAGGTAATATTGACGAAGCCCTAGCCACCATGCTCCTCCTAAATGCTATACGAACACTCACCGGAAGGGATCTTTCCAGACTATTTTGGCGCAACAAAAGGTAATTTTTGCGTATTTTAGACGTTGTTTATACGCTTAGATCAGTTACTAACCCCCTTACACCACCAACCATGAGAGTTTCATTTATCTTAATTTCTGCCTTGTGCTTTACTCTAATGAGTTGCCATGGCAATTCGGCGGAATCGGCAGACGAAGTGGCCGCTATGGCTGTAAGCCCAATGGACGAAATGAAGTCAGAATCGCCCGAGGCTCAGATTACCGACGCAAGCACCAGCGATGATATTGCTACAAATACTGCCAGCGAGGCCAAAGCACAAAACTTACCACAGCAGCTTATTAAAACAGCTGATGTAAGTATCAATGTGGCCGAATACAAAGAATCGAAACAAAAACTTCTGCAACTTATTAAGTCTGCAAATGCTGTAATTACCTCCGACCAAGAAACAAATGACAGCTACCGTACAGGTAGCAATATCATGATTCGTGTACCGAAGCAGAAATTCGACAGCCTGCTCAATGCGATTTGCGATTTGGCTAAATTTGTGAATTCACGAAACGTAATGGTGCAAGACGTAACCGAAGAATTTGTCGATATTCAGGCACGCCTTAAAAACAAAATGGCTGTTGAGGCTCAATATACATCATTGCTTAAACAGGCCAAAAATATCAGCGAAATTCTGGAAGTGGAAGAACATCTGCGCATCATTCGCGAAGAAATAGACTCGAAAGAGGGGCGTTTAAAGTATCTTCGCAGCCAAGTTTCGTTAAGTACCATCAACCTGAGCGTGTATCAGGAATACAGCTCGCCTACGTATTCGGTAAGTTTTTTCGACAAGATATTCGATGCATTCTCTTCAGGATGGGCTGGTTTGCTAAGTTTTATTTTAGGGCTGATAAACATTTGGCCGTTTTTAATCATATTTGTTGTCTCGATTTGGTGGTTTGTCAAACACAGAAAGAACAAAGCAGGGAAGAACCCTCAAAAAAACATAAAGGATG
>JBDKHP010000481.1:0-7804 GCA_039797645.1 Bacteroidota bacterium | reverse complement strand
GCTGTAAATGCAAAATATTCAAGTACAGGTCTTTACGACAATTTAGCCGTAGAATTAACAGGCGAAGATTTTATACGCTACGAACACACCGACGGTCTAAACTATGCCAGCGTAGAATTTGAGCGATACTTCGAACTCTGGCAAAGTACACGAAACGAAAAAATTGGCATATCTGTTCTCACTGGTGGTGGCGGCGGGCTTATCATACCGAGAACCGATGCTCACTTATTTGGCAGCGGACGCAACCACTATTGGAATATTGCAGGCTGGGGTCTAGGTGCAAAAGTTGGTGTACAACTGAACCTTACCAAACTGATCTATTTGGAATCCGATTTGAAATATGGCTACCTCAAATTGCTCAATGTACATACTACCGACCACGAAAACTACGATAAAGCACAGCAAAGTATCGTATTCTACGAGAATAACTGGACCATAGGTTTTAGATTCTAACAGATGGTGTACCTAAAGAAATTGAGTTTCTTGCTTTTGTGTACCAGTATTTTGCTCGCTTGCGGAGGCAAATCTGGCTCACAGTCTGCAACACAAACGGACACACCACAAGTTTCAGTCGGCCCTAATTTAGCAGATTCTACGCCTTTGGAATCAGCAGCGAATCTGAATGCCAAAACGCTTACAGTAAAGGCGCGATTTGTTGAGTTCAGTTTGGGCGATGCTGAGCATTATGTATTTGAGGATCAGACGGGTAAAACATTAGAATTTGCAGGTTCTGAGTGCGAAAAATTCAATTTTACACGCGAACTTCCCGCCAATGAATCTGACGAAACTAACCAGGGTTGGGGTTCTAACAAAGAGTTGCAGGGCAAATGGTTTACCCTTACGTATCTGAAACGCGAACAACCGGAGTACACTGACGGCCCGGTTGCATTGGTTGATATTATAACCGAGGCCGTTCTTGTGGAAAAATGAGTTTTGCCCGTACGCTTGTCTCTTTAACTTTTTCAGCCCGCTGCCGTACTTCTACGGCAGCGGGCTTCCAAATTCTATTTGTGTAAAGCGAATCCCTGTTTGTCGTGCATCCGTGCGGTGCGGTGATTTCCGCCAAGCCGTAGGCTTGGCGAATGTTGTAGCATGGCCGCAGGCCAAAGTAAAGTGCTTGCCCCGCGAAACTACGGCGTGGGACTGAAAAACAGCAAGCACGGTCTAGCCCGGATAGTAGCGGTAGCCCACAGCGGTGTGAGTAGGTTTGGGCTATCAGATGCTATTCGTTTGAAATACAAAGGTTTCCAGTTGATTTCGTTCCCGAACGCGAGGACTACAAGCGGATAGCCGGCAGCAGGCGTATTTTTGAAATGTTTTGCTCCAGCTCCTTAATTTTATTTTTTTATTTTTTTTCTTCGGGCGATGGTTTATTGTATTCTAATCTGTATTATTGTTTCTGCATCTGAATCCTAATTTTATTCTATAAGATCTTGTTTTTCAAGTTTTTATATATGAGCCTGGTGGGGCTGCTATATTTGGGCCCTACTGCTAATGTGACCGATGTGTTGTGCAGCGGTTTTTACGTGGAGCAGTCGTCTGTATATGCCGACTTACCGGGTGTTCCGTTGGCCGATACCGAGGTGATGAGATCGGTGTGGGCATGTTTGGCTGCAAATCCTTCTACAAATTTAGATTCGTCCTCAGACTTGTACCGCACCTTGTTTGCAAACCTACGGTTTGCTCGATCTGGTTTGGTGCTGTGTTGTAGGCCAATTCCGCTGAAGGCTAGTGGGAAATACCTCCTTAAGCATTTGAGAATCTGGCGGTTATGAGATAGTTATTTTCTCGCGATGGGTGGTGTGTTTATACTGCCTTGGCTTGCCTTCGGGCTTTTTCCGTGCCATTTTTTTGTTGGTATGGTAGTTGGTATCTTTTGTTTTCCTTTAAAATTGTATTTATGAGATTTTTAAAATATTTGTTGGTAGGTGGTTTCTTGCTGGCGGGTTTCGGTGCGTTTGCACAATCGGGCATAGTGACTTCGGTGCCTGAAATTGCGGGTATTCGGGTGGAATTTATTTTGTTTGCGCTTACACTTGTTGGTGTGGCTTTGTTTCATAACCAGACACTTAAGGTGGCATTAAGTGGTTTGTCGGCTATTTTGGTGTTTAAGTTTGCCTTCGACCCAAGCTTTCATTTGGGCGAGCACATATTTGGGAATAACTCTATTATTACGCAGATTTTGCACAAAGATGCACGGCAGGGTGAATGGGTTATTTTGCTGAACTTATTGGGTTTGTTGGTGGGGTTCTCTGTGCTGGCGAAGATTTTTGAAGATTCAGGAGTGCCCGATTATTTACCCAAATGGCTGCCCAACGATTGGAAAGGCCCTTTTGTGTTGCTACTGATGATTCTGGTGCTTTCGTCGTTCTTAGACAATATTGCGGCGGCGATGATTGGTGGCGCAATTGCGTTGGTGGTTTTTAAAAACCGGGTGCATATCGGATACGTGGCCGCGATTGTGGCCGCGAGTAATGCTGGCGGCGCGGGTAGCGTGGTGGGCGATACGACAACAACAATGATGTGGATTGATGGGGTACGTGCGCTGGATGTGACCCATGCGTATGTGGCTTCGTTTGCAGCCTTTATTGTTTTTTCGCTGTTTGCATCGTTCCAACAAGATAAATACCAGCGAATTCAGAAGGATCCGGTGGAGAATCTGAAGATTGATTTTGGCCGTCTTGCAATTGTCGGTGGGATTCTTTTGTGCACAATTACGACGAATGTGTTGTTCGACTTCCCCGCATTGGGTGTTTGGGTGGCCATTGTGGTGGGTTCTTTCGTGCGGAAATGTCCGTGGGGCGAGGCTAAACATGCCTTGGGAGGCAGCGTGTTTTTGCTCTCTCTGGTTACGGCGGCATCGTTGATGCCTGTGGACGAACTCCCCCTGGCAAGTTGGCAGACTTCTTTGAGCTTGGGCTTTATTTCGGCGGTTTTCGACAACATTCCCCTCACAAAATTGGCACTCGAACAAGGTGGCTACGACTGGGGAGTTTTGGCGTATTCGGTTGGTTTTGGGGGCAGCATGATCTGGTTTGGATCGTCGGCAGGTGTGGCAATTACGACAAAATTTCCCGAAGCTCGCTCGGTGGGGAAATGGCTAAAACTGGGTTGGCATGTAACGGTTTCCTATATAATCGGTTTCTTCGTGATGCTGATGCTTGTAGGGTGGCACCCTCATGCACCACACAAAAATGTGCAAACCCCAGCAAAAATCGTGTCCGAATAGATTGATTACAATAGTTATTGGGCGGAGTTGGTATTTACCTTCTCCGCTTTTTTATTCAATTTTCGCTTGCAGAAGTACATGTTTGACGGGTTTCTGCGCTTTTATAATGCAAAGCTTCCCTAGTTTTTGTTATATTTGCTCACTCAAACGAAAAAAAGTGTTTTGCTGTACAAGTTGATTATTTGCTTTTGGAGTTGTGTAATTTTAGGATCGGGTGTCGAACTGAAGGCTGCTGAACACCAACCGGTAGCAAACACAAAATCAACGCAGCTAGTGGTTTGGGTTAAAACTTCTACCCATACAGACTATTGCTCCCCGCATAGACATGTGGTGAGCCCTGCTATATTGCACCAGATCACGGTACATTCTCAGCCTGAGATTTACAGAAAGTTGGTGACACGTCCGGACCCAATCACGCGTATAGTAACCAGCATTTGCAACAGGCGTCAGTTTAGGCCAAGTGGCAAGCTGTTGCTCCGATGCCTGCGGGTGTGGTTACTCTGAGAATTTTGTTCCGCTACTAAATTTGCGATCACATAATGAGAATCGGTATGCAATATTCAAAAAAAATTGCATATTGAGCCTTGAAAAAAGTTTCTAAATGGAATTGTTTGTGCCAACTTCAATTGAACATTGATTTGGTTGTATGCGGCAATTATCTGAATTAGAATGAACCTCAAATATTAACGATTGAATAACATGAAGCTACTAAAATTTTCATTAATGGGCGTTTTTGCGCTTTTTGCTACGGCGGCTTTTGCCAGCGGTGGCGAAATTGTTGCCGGAGTACCCGCCGTGTTTGGCATCAGGGTAGAGTTTATTCTCTTTGCCCTTACCCTGCTTGGTGTGGCATTGTTTCACCACCATACGCTGAAAGTTGCCCTTACGGGACTTACTGCGATTCTGGCCTTCAAGTTTATGTTCGACCCAGGGTTTCATTTTGTGGAACACCTCATTGGGGAACATCCATTTTTTGAGCAGGTTCTCGACAAGGAATCACGCGAGGGAGAATGGTCTATCTTACTGAATTTGTTTGGTTTACTGGTTGGTTTCGCAATTTTGGCTAAATATTTTGAAGATTCGGGTGTGCCCGATTTCTTACCAAAATGGTTGCCAGACGATTGGAAAGGGCCGTTCGTATTGCTTGCAATTGTGTACATTCTTTCTACCTTCCTCGACAATATTGCGGCAGCAATGATTGGGGGTACAATTGCCTTGGTGGTTTTCAATCGCAAGGTTCATATTGGGTATATCGCAGCCTTGGTTGCTGCAAGTAACGCAGGTGGTGCGGGTAGCGTGCTGGGCGATACCACCACTACAATGATGTGGATAGACGGTGTGAGTGCTTTCGATGTAACGCCTGCATTTGTAGCCTCGGCAGCAGCATTCTTCGCATTTGCTTTTTTCGCATCGTTCCAACAAGATAAGTACCAGCGTATTATAAAAGACGAAATTGGCCAATTTCATATCGACTATATGAAATTGGCTATTGTAGGGCTTATCCTTGTGGCAACGATTATAACGAACGTACTGTTCGATTTCCCTGCATTTGGGGTGTGGATCGCCATTCTGGTCGGTTCGCTTTTACGCAAAGCTCCTTGGCACGAAGCGAAAGATGCCATTGCAGGTAGCATATTCCTACTCTCGTTGGTATTGGCTGCATCGTTAATGCCTGTGAGCGAATTGCCACCAGCAAGCTGGATGTCGGCTCTTGGTTTGGGCTTTATTTCGTCGGTATTCGACAACATACCACTTACCAAACTTGCGCTCGATCAGGGTGGTTACGACTGGGGCGTACTGGCTTATGCCGTTGGTTTTGGCGGTAGTATGGTCTGGTTTGGTTCGTCGGCTGGTGTGGCCATCAGCGGCCGTATGCCAGAAGCTCGGTCGGTTGCCAAGTGGATTATTGGCGGTTGGCACGTGATTTTGGCCTATGTCGTAGGTTTCTTCGTCATGTTGTGGTTGGTTGGTTGGAATCCCCACCCACCCCACCGTGCCGAACACATAAACCAAGCAATCGAAGCCGCAGCCACAGCCCCTTCAGCAGATTCGCTGGGTGTTGAATAATGGCAGACACAATTTCATAAAAAAAACGCGTTCCAAATGGAGCGCGTTTTTTTGTGGGAAATATTTTGCTTAAATCTCAATCATGATACCAATTGTAGGCAACACAGTACCCGAGGTATTCGTCAAGGTTTTCAGCTTGTAGCTTGTCCCACCGTTTTCGAGAATCAAGTTGCCGTTAGTATCGCGCTCACGCACAATATTGTCCGAGTTTTCTGCCTTGAATCCGTAGAGATTCTGAATATCTATATAGCACATCAGCGACCACTTATTGAAGAAAAACTTCTTGTCAACCCGCACGTCCAACTGGTGGAAATCGCCCAGACGTTGGCTGTTCAATGCAGACCATTGTAACTGAGGGCCAGCCTGCGCATCCCATACCGTTTTCTTGGCAGAATTCTCCAAATCCCAAGGCGTGTAAGGCTGTCCGCCCACGTAACGCCACTTGAGACCCGCCGTCCAGTTTTTCTTAAAATCTTTCGTTGCAGTAAGCGTAAAAATATGTCTGTTGTCCCAAGACGAAACAATTTCATTGCCCTGAGCATCGTCAAACGAACTACGCACATACGTATAAGCAGCCACCATATTGAAGCCATTGTCTAATCGCGTACGGTTCAGTAACTCCAAACCATAAGCCCGCCCCTTCCCTATTGAGCGCACTTCTTCGTCGCCAATTGCACCAAAATCGGCACCCTTGTTGGCCAGCGAAATACCATCTTTTACAGAGAACGGATAATTATCGTATTGTTTGTAGAAACCTTCTACCGTGAAAATAACAGTAGGTTTAATGCGGTGCTCCAGACCCAAAATATAGTGCGTGGCCTGAATATATTTCAGTCCGTTTTGTTTATTCACCAGTACACCGCCCTCGCGGTAGCCCAGTGTTGTATAAGCAGGCAACTGGTTGTAAATACCCATATTCGCATTCAGATTTGTTTTTGAACCGAGTGCCAACGAAGCCGAAATTCGCGGCGAACTCTGTTTCAGCAAATTGCCCATAGAGGCCGAATAGCTGTTCGCATCCATTCGCAAACCCGCCGAAACACTCAGCTTTTCCGACCAAAACTTCCTGCTCACTTGCGCCGAAACCGACCATTTCCACATATCTAAATCCGACTGATAATCTATTGCCACCGGCGCAGAAGCCACCAAAACCTGAGCCTTGGTAGCGTTGTTGTACCGCGCATATTCCGCACCCGCACCATAGCCCAATTTCCACGCGCCCACTTGCGTCACACCCTCGTACCGAAACTTATTCTCCATCTCTTGCGACACATAGTCAAAGATCTTCGATTTTGTTTCATCATTCTCGGGGTACTTATACGCCTCGTTGTTGAGCATATTTCGGCTCAACACAAACGTATGGTAACTATGCTCCGCAAAATGCTTGTACACGGCACCAATGGCATAATTCCATTGGTTGTTAATTCGTAGATTATCAATAATATACTGTTGTTCTTCCGTAGGGTTCTCAATCCCATCGTTCAGCGTAAACTCATCCAAAGCCCCAATGCTCACAATCGTAAGTTCGTTTTTTGGGTTAAAACGCGTCTTTACCTTAAACTGATAATCCGTAAATGTTGGCAAAAATGGCAGTTGCAAAGCCTTGAATAAAAACTGCAAATACGACCGTCTGGCCGAAAAGATATACGAAGTCTTATCACTCAAAGGGCCATCTAGCGTCAGCGACGTTTCCGACGCGCCCAAACTCAAGCGCACTTTTTGGCGTTCCTTGTTTCCATCAACCTGCGTAAAATCAAACACACCACTCAGCGCGTTGCCCCTTGTGGCGGGGAAAGCCCCCGTATAAAAATTCACCGCACTAATAAAATCCGCATTGATGATCCCCACCGGACCACCCGATGCACCCTGAGTAGCAAAGTGATTCAAGTTCGGAATTTCAACCCCGTCTAAGTAAAACCGACTCTCGCTCGGGCCACCGCCCCGAATAATAATATCGTTCCGAAAACTCGCAGCACCGCCCACACCCGGGAACGACTGAATAACCTTCGATATATCCCTATTACTACCCGGATTACCTTCAATCTCTTTCAGGCCAATACGTTGCATTGCCACAGGAGCTTCGTCTGTCCGCGTAAATGGGCTCGCCACCACCTGAACCTCAGCCAAAGCAGTAGCACTCTGCTTCATCCCGATCTCCACAAAAGGCGACCTAGAACCCGTAACCTGTACCTGAGCCGAGAGTGCAGGCTCATAGCCCACAAAACTAGCGGCCAATTGCACAAAACCCTTCGGTACGTTCGCAATCTCAAAAGCCCCTTTTTCGTCGGTGGTAGCACCAATATTCGTACCCGAAATCACCACATTCACAAACGGAAGTGCCTCATTATTAATTGCATCAAACACACGTCCGCGCACCTTACCATCCTGCGACATCGCAGCATTCCCCATAAAAAACACTGCAAAAAGCAAGCTCAAATATCGTAGATTCTTCATTGGTTCTTAGTTTTAATTACACTGCAAAGATAAGAGACTTTTCTCAGATAACCG
>JBDKHP010000480.1:0-3313 GCA_039797645.1 Bacteroidota bacterium | reverse complement strand
ATCTACAGGACGTACTACCGAAACCTTACCTACAGTACCATCTTTATTCACCACAAAGCGAACAAAAATACGACCTTGAATACCGTTTTCACGCGCTACGTTTGGGTATTTCACGTTTTTACCAATGTATTTCATCAATTCGCCTACACCGCCTGGGAAGTTTGGCATCTTCTCCACGATCATGAAAGGCTCTTGTACTTCTTCTTCTTCCTGTTCAACCACAAACTTGTGAATTTCTACCTTTGCCTCTTTCTTTGCATCTTCGAATTTCTGGTCAGGAATAATGTCCTTAGTTTTGTTGTCCACAACTTCCAAAACCTCAGCAGGTGCTGCCGGTGGTGGTGGTGGCGGCGGTGGTGGTGCTTGGTTTTGGGTAGTTACCTGTACAATTTCGTCTTCGATCACTGCGTCATTTACTGCCATGGTATTGACTTTAGATTCGGAAAACGAGTATTCAAACGCACCATAAATAATGGCCAGCGTTACTGCCAGACCAATCAGGGAGAACGTCAAGCGGTTCTTCTCTAAGTCGGCCTTCGGACTCTTTTTAACTTCCATTTTATCTAAACTATTTGGGTTATATACGAATTCTCTTGTTATATTCACCAGACTACGAAGAATGCAAAACCCTTTATAATCGGCGATAAAGATAAATAAATTATTGCGAGACATCCAATTATTTCCGCCATCTAAATACCTAAAGATGTAAGTGTTTACCGCTGTACCTGTTCGGGCACATAAAGTGGCAACACAAAGCACGCTTTTTGCATGTAGTACGGAATATGCACCCCCGTTGGTTGTGCGTTCAAAATCTGTTTTTTCACCTTACGCAGATACTGGTAATCGCCCAAGTTATAGAAATCCAACTGTGTAATCTTCGCAGCAGTATCGAGTCTGAAACACAAATACCCCATGCGCTGATTCTCGAAAAAAGTGAACTCTGGCAAATAAGACTTCAGCATAGCTTGCGCCCCCCGAAAATCGACCTCTTGTGCTCGGTTGTTAAGCATCGCATATTCCTTGTGAAACCGAATCTGTTCAATGTGCATAGGCACCCCAACTAAAATAAACTGTCGCGGGTTTTTAGGATCCCTATGCCACTCAAGAAATAACCAGACCACAGCCAAAGCTAGAATTACGCCTACCAATAAAAAAGTAGGCCTATTCGCTTCTAGGTCGAATGTACCTTTTTTTTTCATGTCAGCTTGTGTTTCTCGTTTTCATAGCGTCTTGTTTTAAGATTAAAAATTACTGCAATCAGCCCTCCGACAAAGCCCGGCTCAATGTTTTTTGCAGGGGCGATACAGCGAAACTATTTGAAAAGAACCATTGGGTCTTTTGGCACATTACCCTCCCAAAGTTCCAGTTCTACTACATTCATTTGCGTATGTGGGTTAATTTCGGCCAAAGCCTCACCCCTCTTTAAAACTGTGCCGACTTTCAGATTCGGCACCTCGATACCCGAAATCACCACCAGCAGTTTATTTGGCAAGCGAAGTGCAATTCGGTGACGCAAACCTTGTTCGCTCACCCAAATGCCCTCTATTTTGGTCTGCGCCAAACAGACCAAACGCTGTGGTTCTAAAGGCATTAACGCCACACTTTTGTGCGAAACCACCAAGGTATAAAAACCATTCCGAATCTCAGTATGCCCGATAAACGGCTTCAGAATCTCGAACCTGCCCGTAAGGGGAAAATCATACACGCTTGTATTAAAATCTGCGCCTTTAACATCCTGCGTCAATTTACTTTTGCCCACCGAAAAGAGCAACACCAACATCAGCGCCAGCGGCATGGCTAGCAAAAAGCGCAAGGTCCGAAAATCAACTTTAGGCGTTTTGTGCAACATATACAGTCGCTTACCGATGAGTTGCGACGCAAAATCCGATGTCACCCCCACGCGCTGTTCCGAGGCCAAGCGTAGAATCAGTCGCGAATACGCCACTTTATCGTAACGCTCCACCACGCTTCTATCCGCCAGATACTCATGCAGTTCCACCAAATTGGCCTTCAATCTTGGCATAAACGGATTGAACCAGAGCACCACCGTAATCGCCTCGTAAAGCAAATTATCCAACGAATGCAGCTCACGGCCATGCGTTTCTTCATGGCACACAACCTGCGCCCGTTCCCCATCGGGTAAGGCCAAAACCTCGGCACTCAGATACACCTTATCAAAGAACGACCAAGCAAAACCACTTTTCGATTCTGGCCTGCGCCATACCCGCCAAACACTCCACAGCAGGCGCAACGAAAAAACAAGCACCCCCGCCAGATAAATCTTTTGCGGCATACCCAGAATAGCAACCACATCGGGGCTAATCTCGGGCAAAGCAACCCGGTGTAAACTCAAAATCATGTCGGTATTACCCGGCACAAAAGCCCAAAACTCAGCCTGCTGATTCCCCAATGGCCAAAAATGAACCTGCACCAAAGGCAAAAATAAGGCCGCCACACCACTCACTACGAGATAAATACGCGACCAAACCAAGAGCGCCAATTCATACAAATACCGCTTGTACAGAAAATGAAAAAGATGAATGTACACCAGCACCTGCAAAATATAGAGCAGTACATTATTCATTCCCAGCCTGCTGTTCGGCGTCGTTTATCAAATCCTCCAATTTCGCAATATCCGCTTCGCTAAGCGTTTCCTCGCTCACCATATACGACATCACATTGCCGTACGAATCCTCAAAATAATCTTTCAACATTCTACTGAAAATAAACTTCCGATACGCCATTTTGCTCACAATCGGAAAATACTCATGCGTCTTCCCATAAGCCTTATGGTTTATAAAACCCTTATTTTCAAGTATTCTGATGATAGTCGAAACCGTCGTGTACGAAGGCTTCGGCTCCGAAATTTCAGCCAGAAAGTCCTTCACAAAGCCCTTGCGTACCTTCCAGACAATCTGCATTACTTTTTCTTCGGCATTAGTTAGTGCTTCCATAATGCAAACATACAACTATTTTTTTAGTTATAGAACTATATTTATGTTTTTGTAACTATTTTTTTAATTACATGCGATTCGCCCACAAAAAGCTTAATATCACAAACCAGTAAAACACTGATAATGAACAATTAAAATAAAAATAATGATAAGAAGCTGTAGTCTAACAATATTTGTAATGGCAGCTACCCGCAGCGGGGTTTATCTAATGTGCTTAGCTTCCGCTCTTTATTATTCTTTCTTTCTGCTTTTTTGTTCTTATGAGTCCACTCTAAAAAGCCATTTTTTTTCTTTGAAAAAAAATATTCGTGAAAATAAATATCATGTATTCAAGGTATTATACATTATAAAAATTCGTG
>JBDKHP010000479.1:0-3054 GCA_039797645.1 Bacteroidota bacterium | reverse complement strand
CAAAACAAGCAGAAGAAAAGGCTTTTGCGGAATATGATGTGTTTAATAAAACCCAAAATATAGAATCGGATTTCGACAGGGTTCTCAAACATCTGCCCACGGATAAATGATGCATTGCCGTATTATTTGGTTTGTAAGTGTCTGTTTCTTTTTTTATAAGCTTAGGGATTTCAAATTTAGAGTTGATATAGGCTTGTATCCAATTTAATCTTGATGGTTTGTTGCCAAATATTGCCGAAGGTATTCGGAGAGAATAATGGTTGCGGCTTGCACAACGTTAAGCGATGTGATGTGGCCGTACATGGGGATGTGTACAGCTGGGGTGTTCTGCAATATTGCTTGGGAAATGCCTGTTTTTTCGTCGCCCAAAACGAGTGCAATAGCTTGTTTGGTAGGGAATTGCGATCTGTAAATTGAGGCACTTTGGTTGGTGTATTCAATCGAAAATACTGCGGTGTGCTGCTGTTGTAAGTCGGCGATTACTTGGGCTGCATCTGTGGCATACTCCCAAGCTACATGCTTTAGGGAGTTGCGTGCGGTTTTGTTGAGGTCGCGGTTTGGCGGTTTGGAGCTTGTGCCACAGATCCAGATTTTACGCGCACCCAGCGCGTCGGCAAGTCTGAATATACTGCCGACGTTGAGTGGGTTGGATACATTGTATAATATCAGACTGACATTATGCTGTGGGGTTTGTGTCGGTATTTCGTTGTGATCCAGTTGCTTTTGCATTGCGGTTTCGTGGTCGTCTTTTGGGTCTTGTGCTTTCTGTTGCTTGTTCGGCAGTAGGATGTGTTTTGACGATTGGTTTGCCGTCAGCTTGTACTTTTTTCTGCGGGTTGGTGTGTGGTTGTTTGCCAGATGGGCGACTTTTTGAATCGTTGTTTCTACCACCCCCTCCACGCTTGTTGTCTGTTCCGAACTTGCGTCGGTTTGTGTCGGGGTCGTATTTGGGTGCGGCGCCTAATTGATCTGGTAATGGTGTTTTGTCGATTATCTTTTCGATGAGCTTTTCGATGCGTTTGAAGGAGTATTGGTCTTTTTCGTTGATGAGCGTAATGGCAGCACCAGAGGCATCTGCACGGGCTGTTCGGCCAACACGGTGGATGTAGTCTTCTGGGTCACGTGGAACGTCGTAGTTGATAATGAGCCCGATTTCGGTGATGTCTATACCGCGAGATACGATGTCTGTGGCTACAAGAATTTGCACTTTCCGGTTTCGGAAATCGAGCATTACTTGCTCGCGCTGAGATTGGTCTAAATCTGAGTGTATTGCCTGTGCATTGAGCCCCATTCGGATAAGAGCTTCGGCTAAGGTGCTTACTTTTTTCTTGGCCGATACAAATATGATGACACTTTGATGGTCTGAATCTTTGAGGAGCATTTGTACGAGCCTGTCTTTTTGACCGTCGAAAGTAAGGTAGGCCGTTTGCACTACGTTTTGGGCAGGTTTAGAAACAGCGATAGAGATTTCTTGTGGTTTGCGAAGTAGTGTTTGTGCTAATTTGCGAATATTTGGGGGCATTGTTGCCGAAAATAGCAGGCGTTGGGCACTTTCGGGTACGAATTTGTGGATTCGTTGCAGATCGGGCATAAAACCCATGTCGAGCATCCTGTCGGCTTCGTCGAGTACGAAGAAACGAATGTCGGAAAAATCTACGTATCCGAGTGCTAAGTGAGAAAGTAGTCGGCCAGGAGTTGCAATGAGGATGTCAATGCCTTGCATAATGGCTGTTTTCTGCTGATCCCAACCTTTACTGTCGTTCCCTCCATATATCGCGAGGGAGTTGAGGCCTGCAAAATAAGCAAGTCCTTGAACTTGTTGGTCTATTTGAATGGCTAATTCTCGGGTAGGTACAAGTATGAGAGAGAGAATTTTGCCTCCTCCTTTTTTAGCTTGGGAGAGTTTGTCCATCATGGGGATGAGGAAGGCTCCCGTTTTGCCTGTTCCTGTTTGTGCGCAAGCGATAAGGTCGCTGCCAGTTTGTATGATTGGGATTGATTGTGCTTGAATAGGTGTTGCGGTGCTAAACCCCATCGCTAAAACACCTTCGAGTAAATCGGGTTGAAGGTTGAATTCTGTAAATTCCAAGTGGATATGTTATTTGTATGACTGAAAAATTCAGCATTTTGGGTTGTGATGTAAATCTTGGCGCTGAAAAATGCGCTATGAATTAAAAGGCTTCAGAATGTAGAAAATAAAGTCGCATATTAGATACTAAAACCACGACAAGGTACAAAATATGTAAATTGTCGGGGTTATAGTATTTCGTATAACGAGATTAGCCTAAATAGGATTTGAGCAAGTTGCTTCTCGAAGTATTGCGTAAGCGTCTGATCGCTTTTTCTTTAATCTGTCGTACGCGTTCGCGTGTAAGACCGAATCGTTCGCCAATTTCTTCGAGCGACATTTCTGGACCACCAATTCCGAAAGAAAGTTTAAGTATGGTACGTTCGCGTTCAGTAAGCGTTGCAAAAGCGCGTTCTATTTCAAGGCTAAGAGATTCGTCGATTAAGTTCTCGTCGGCAACTGGCGAGTCTGCATTCTCTAACACATCGAGTAGGCTGTTGTCTTCACCAATCACAAAAGGAGCATCGACAGACACATGGCGACCAGAAACTCGCATTGTGTCCAGTACTTTTTCTTTTGGAAGGTCTAGTATTTCAGCAAGCTCTTCGGGCGATGGTTTTCGTTCGTTGTCTTGTTCAAATTTAGCGACTGCTTTGTTGTATTTACTAAGCGAACTCACTTGGTTCAATGGCAAACGAACGATACGAGATTGTTCGTTTATGGCTTGCATAATAGACTGACGAATCCACCATACGGCGTATGATATGAATTTAAAACCGCGTGTTTCGTCGAATTTTTCGGCAGCTTTAATCAGTCCGAGGTTTCCTTCGTTGATTAAATCTGGTAAGCTAAGTCCTTGGTTTTGATATTGTTTAGCGACGGAAACTACGAAACGCAAGTTTGCTCTTGTTAGTTTTTCGATAGCGGCACGGTCTCCTTTTCTAATTCTTTGTGCGAGCTCTACCTCTTCTTCTAAGAGATAAGTT
>JBDKHP010000478.1:0-5739 GCA_039797645.1 Bacteroidota bacterium | reverse complement strand
GTTTGATTGAAATGCTTCGGTGGCCAAGTGATGTCGTTTCCGTTTGCGAGGACTACAAGCGGATAGCCGGTAGCCGCCCTTACAAATATTGTTGGGCTACAGCTCCTAATCCTTATTTTTTCCTTGTTTTGCTGACGGGTTTGTGCTGTTCTGGGGTTTGGGTTTTGGCTTTTGCTTGTGGTTATGGTTTGGGTGAAATGGGTGGTTGGTGGGCTTGGGCGTCGTTTCTTGGGGCTTTTTGGCGAATATCGTGGGCTTGGGCGTAAAATACACTGATGCTTCCAAAGAAAAACGGTATATTTGTAGCGATTTTTTGTGTCTTAAAAAAAGATTGGCCTCGTTATATGGAAAAAATAAGAAACTTTTGCATCATTGCCCACATCGACCATGGCAAGAGTACGCTTGCGGATAGGTTACTTGAGTTTACACACACGGTTTCGGACCGCGATTCGCAGGCTCAGGTGCTAGATGATATGGATCTGGAACGCGAACGTGGTATTACGATCAAAAGTCATGCTATTCAGATGGAGTACGAATATAAGGGCGAGAAGTATTTCTTGAACTTGATTGATACTCCGGGACACGTCGATTTTTCGTACGAGGTGTCGCGTTCTATTGCGGCTTGTGAGGGTGCGTTGCTGATTGTTGATGCGACGCAAGGTATTCAGGCTCAGACAATTTCGAACTTGTATTTGGCTATTGGGCACGATTTGGAGATTATTCCGGTGCTGAATAAAATGGATATGCCTACGGCGATGCCGGAGGATGTGAAGGATCAGATTGTGGATCTGATTGGTTGCGATCGGGATGATATTTTGGAGGCCAGTGGTAAAACGGGTCTTGGTATTGAACGGATTCTTTCGGAGATTATCGAGAAGGTGCCTGCGCCTAAGGGCGACCCCGATGCGCCGCTTCAGTGCCTTATTTTCGACTCGGTGTTTAACTCTTTCCGAGGGATTACTGCGTATTTTAAGGTGGTGAACGGTACCTTGCGCAAAGGCGATAAGGTGAAGTTTTTCAATACGGGTTGCCAATACGGGGCCGATGAGGTGGGTGTACTGAAGCTTTCTCCGTCGCCTAGGCCGGTGATTTCGGCGGGTAATGTGGGTTACATTATTTCTGGGATTAAGACTGCCAAAGAGGTGAAGGTGGGCGATACGATTACCCATTCGGAGCGTCCGTGTTCGGTGGGAATTTCGGGTTTTGAAGAGGTGAAACCGATGGTTTTTGCGGGTATTTACCCTATTGAGGTGGACGAATACGAGGAACTGCGTTTTGCGCTTGAGAAATTGCAACTGAACGATGCTTCGCTTACTTTCGAGCCAGAGTCGTCGCTTGCGTTGGGCTTTGGTTTCCGGGCTGGTTTCTTGGGTATGTTGCACATGGAAATTGTGCAGGAACGCCTTGAAAGGGAGTTTGATATGAACGTGATTACGACTGTGCCAAACGTGTCGTATAGGGTGCATACCAACGATGGGAATATGATAGAGATTCATAACCCTGCCGGTTTGCCAGATCCGAAGTTTCTGGACTGGGTGGAAGAGCCGATGATTAAGGCAAATATTATTACCAAGGTGGAATATACGGGTGCTGTAATGAAGTTGTGTCTTGATAAGCGGGGTACGCTTACCAAACAGACTTATCTTACCACGGATCGTATCGAGATAGAATTCGACTTGCCTTTGGGCGAGATTGTGTTCGATTTTTACGACCGTCTGAAGAGTATTTCGCGGGGTTATGCTTCGTTCGATTACCATCAGTCGGGCTTTCAGGAGTCGAAATTGGTGAAGCTTGACATTCTGCTCAACAGCGAAAAGGTTGATGCTTTGTCGTCGTTGGTACACGTGGATAATGCGTATCCGCTGGGCAAAAAAATGTGCGACAAGTTGAAGGAATTGATTCCGCGTCAGCAGTTTGATATTGCGATTCAGGGTGCTATTGGTGCGAAAATTATTGCACGGAGTACGATTAAAGCTGTGCGTAAAGACGTTACTGCCAAGTGTTACGGTGGTGATATTAGCCGCAAGCGTAAGCTGCTCGACAAGCAGAAGAAGGGTAAGAAACGGATGAAGCAAATCGGAAACGTGGAAGTGCCCCAAACGGCATTCCTTGCTGTGTTGAAACTGGATAGCGATTAGATTCTACGATAAATTCACAAAAAAAGTCCCAATTCTTTACGAGTTGGGATTTTTTTTTGTGAATCTGAATGGTTTATTGACGTACAAATACGTGTCGTGCATAGACGTAGAGTCTTTTTTTGAGCGTAGGGCTACTGAGTATGGCCGTAATGGCATTTTTCTTGATTTCGAGGGGGAGCAGCATTCTGGCAATGCGGAATTTAAGTGCTTTGTTTTCGAGCAATCTCAAGCCCTTTTGTAGCAGGTAATCGGCAAACGGAATTACGGCATCTGTAATGTCGCACTCGTCGGCCAGTTCGAACTCCTTGTGTTTGGTGGCCATCGAGCGTAAGTGATTGAGGCTCGAAAAACTATTGACGGCCATGGCGCGTACACAAATCGCATCAACGTACTTTTCTTCATCGGTCATCTGGCTTGGTTCTTTGCAGTACGAATCGAAGAGAATGAATGGTGCGCCCGGTTTTAGTTTTTTGCCGACCGTACGGAATACTGTTTCCAGATCGCCAGAGTAGCAAACCGTTTCGATGGCAAATGCAGCATCGAAAGAATGGTCGGGAACTTGTGCCAGATCGTGATAATCGGCCAGTATTTGTGTGTGATTTGGGGCTTTGTCGGGCAGGCCGAGGTTCATCAGATCCGTCGCCAAAAAATCGATTTCGGGATTTCTACGGGCCAACCAGTTTGAATTTGCACCATTTCCTGCACCCAATTCAAGTACTTTTGCGCCCGTTTTTAGCTGTGTGCGTACAATCTGTTCAATGAATTTCACTTGGGCGTGTAGGTCGCCGTCTATAGAAAAGTGCATAAACCCTTCGCTGCTCACAATGCGTCGGTAGAAACGAATGTTCATTTTGTAATACTTGCTAACAAGCTCGTTGTCTGAGTATTGTATTACTTTCTGAATCTCCTTCTCGGTAAAATGCTTGTGAAGCAATGCCAATTCTTGGGCATATAAATCTCCCTGTGGGCGTGCTGCCATGGTAGTTTGTATCGGGTTAAAACTAGAAAAAACAGATCATTTATGTATTATTTCAGCACAAAACGCACCGTGTGCCTGCTTCGTTGGGTTAGGTACACATTGCGGCCAATTGTCATCTCGTCCATAGCCGCTTGGGTATAGTGACGTATGGTAATGAGTTCCAAACCAAGGTTGTACTTCACGATAAAATTCGCACGCAGATCGTCCAGCAACTTGTCGAGTTTTTCCGCCCGATAATCAAAACAGGCCGAAAAGCTAATTGCCGCATTTTGCATCAGATTCGTACGAATGCCGTTTTGTGCAAAAGTTGCAAAAATCTTGCTTAGATTTTCCTCCACAATAAACGAAAAATCGTTCGGCTGAATCGAGATAAGCACCTGCTCTTTTTTGTGAATGAAAATAGGCGGAAGTTCGAGGTGTCCTTTTATGTCGTGAATCGTTGTGCCTTGCAATTCGGTGTCCAGAAACGACCGTACGAATAAAGGTATGTTCTTGTTCTGTAGTGGTTTAATCGTTTTTGGGTGAATTACCTGCGCCCCAAAAAATGCCAATTCAATCGCTTCGTTGTACGAAATCTGATCGAGTTTCTGAGGCTTATCGTAGCATTTTGGGTCGGCATTATACACCCCATCTACATCTTTCCAAACAGTTACTTGTTTGGCATCCAGCATATAAGCCAAGGCAGCCGCCGTAAAATCCGAACCTTCGCGCCCCAAAGTGGTGGTATGGCCCATTGTAGTCGCACCCAGAAAGCCCTGAGTAATCACAATTTGGGTGTCTATTTCAGAAAAAGCAAGCTCCAAACGCCGCTGCGAAATCTCCCAATTGAGCTTGGCGTAACGGTAATTCGTATCGGTGAGTATGTGTTCGCGAATATCCAACCAAGTGTTCGCAATACCCATATTGTTCAGAAATCTGCTGAAAATCACCGACGATAAAAGCTCCCCAACCGAGACAATCTGGTCGTACACAAAATCGTAAGTAGCAGAACGCGGCACCGACAAAAAACGGTGAAGCCGGCTTTGCCATTGCACCAGTTCATCTTGCGCGGCAGGCAATGCTTCGGGCATATTCGCGTACAAGTCGGCAAGCATTTGCGCATGAAAACTTTCGATTTCGAGCCACTCTTTGCCCCATGGTAAATGGTTGAAATACTGATGGTGTAAAGCTTCCAACGCATTGGTAATCTTGCCCATAGCCGAGCAAACCACCACCACTTTAAACCCACTTTGCCGAATAATATTCGCCGCATTCTGTACCGAAGCAGCATCTTTGAGCGACGCGCCACCAAACTTATATATTTCCACTTTGCGTATTAAATTGTAAGGCCAAATCCATCGAATAGCCTTTGGTTTTTATGCCGTGCAAAGATACAAAGATATTTTGCTTTGTTTTGGTCTTTGCTAAATGGCTTTTAATGTGAACCTTGGCAATTATCCGCGTCGGGTTCAGAATTACAACCAGCGCAACAAAAAAAAATAAAAATAAAAAAAATAATTTGGAGCGGGAGCTAAACTTTTCAAAGATAGGGCGGCTGCCGGCTATCCGCTTGTAGTCCTCGCGTTCGGGTACGAAATCAACTGGAAACACTTGTATTTCAATTAAAAAGCCTCTGTTTGCGGCCACCTCCCCACGCCGCTGTGGGCTACCGCTACTATCCGGGCTAGACCGTGCGGCAGTTTTCCAATCCCACGCCGTAGGTGTTCAATACCAACACTTTACCTTGGCCTACGGCCATGTAGCTTCAACAACCGACAAGCCTTCGGCTTGCCTAAAAACCCAACCACCCCAACAACAGCCGCAGAATCATCCCACCATCCCGCCTGAAACGAGAAGCCTCAAGCCCGAAATATTCAATTTCCCAAGTGCAAGTTCGCGTCGCAAGACACTTATAGTTATATTTGCAGTCAATCGAGCCTTTCTCAGAGGCCACACACTCATTCACGAACGAATACTTCTTTTAGAAATGAAAACACTATTCCAACAAACCGAACTATTATTACATCTAGACGCATTGTTACGAACCCATCAAAGAATTTCCGCAAAAGAAATGGCCGCAACCTTAGGGATTTCTCGCTCAAGACTCTACACTATTTTCGAAGAATTAGCCCAACACGGAATACGCATTGTACGTTGCCCCAACACACACAAAATCAGTTATCAAGATCCCGATGCCTTCATTGTGCAACTCCCTATTCAATTCGTTGAAAAAAAACATTGAAAAAAAATGCAAAAAACATCAGAGTGTACTCTTTTTATAGACACTTTGTTTTGTACGTTTGCCGCACAAGCGCTTGTTTAGTTAATAGTATTCAAATCAATTTTTTCAAAAAATGAAATTAGCACGTAACTTGCTGGGGGGGGGGGAAATCCCTATCACTCCCATTAATGCACAAACTCCCCAAACAAATTCTCAGGGCTTTCGCAATGGTAACATTCGTAGGATTGGTTTTTACTGGTTGCCAAAAAGACAATGTAGAAATTGCTCCCAAAGAAGAAGAGAAAGTGATTCCGTTTACAGAATTTCACCCTGATTTTGTTTCTACCCACAAAAAAGGGATGATCATTTCCGAAGAAGGTTCTGTAACAGACAAATACGGACATGTGTACAGAACATTGATA
>JBDKHP010000477.1:0-3868 GCA_039797645.1 Bacteroidota bacterium | reverse complement strand
AATACAAGATCAGCTTGCCAATTGAAAGGTAAGTAGAAAGCAGAAGCGATGGGGCGAGTTTTTTTCGTTTAGCCATTTTTTGGCTTTGTGGCGTTAAGAAAACATTTCAGCCTTGACCTTTTGCTTCTTTTGCGTCAAGGCAAAAGAAGAGGTCGGTAGAACCAATGTGGCCAATATTATATTGAGCTACAGATATTTATGAATAAAGAACGCCAGATCGAAGCACAGCGAAACCACTAACAGATATGTCATTTGGCTGTTAGCTCGAGCTCCACCTTATGCAATAAGAGAACCAATCCGGGCTAGTTGTAGCGGCAGCACCGTCTGTAACGCCGTAGGTACGCTGGGCGAAAACTTTACCTTGGCCTGTGGCCATGCCACCCACTACGCAACTCATTTCTTAACAACCGTAAACTCTACCCTCCGGTTGAAAGCCCTACCCTCTTCCGTATCGTTTGGCCCAGCAGGCACATCGAAGCCATACCCCTTCGCCGAAAGCCGTTCCGCTTTAATCCCCTGTTCGTTCAGGTAACGCAACACCGACTCGGCACGCGCTTGCGACAGTTTTTTGTTATAATCGTCCGTACCCACATTGTCGGTATGCCCCCCAATTTCTATCACCATCCGCGAATTATCCTTCAGCAAATCTACCAGACGCTTTAGCTCGGGCAGCGAAGCAGGCAACAGCACCGCCGAATTGAACCCAAAAAACACGTTATTGATACGCACACTCTCACCCTTACGAATCGGCACCAGCTCAAAACTCGAATTCAGTTCCTTATATTCACTCACACTCGTCAGATCCAAATGCGACGACACCGGAAAATGCCCCTCAGCCGTCACCGTGTAGCCATACTCATTCCCATAAGGCAGTACAATTTTGTAGCTACCATCGCGCGGATCGGTATGCACACGCCCCACATTGACCCCCGCAGGCAGCACCTCGTAATTGATCGTGGCCTCAATAGGTTTACCCTCTTTGTCCACAATAAAACCCTCTACCAGCACAACAGGTTGTGGCCGCACATCTTGCTTCAGTTTAATACGCACAATATCTTGCGCCCCCATCGAATTTTGCGTGGACGACAAATAAGCCCATTCCCCCTTCGCATCAAGCGTATAATACGCCTCACTCTTATCCGAATTAAATTCAGGGCCTAGATTTTTTGGGGCAGTCCAATTAGTGAAACTATTGTCAAGTCGTTTGCAGAAATAAATATCAAACATCCCATAGCCACCCGAACGATTACTGGCAAAATAAAGCGTCACCCCATCCGATGCCAAAAAGGGAGAAATCTCATTAGCAGTCGTATTCACACCCTTGCCCATATTTGCAGGTTCGCTCCAAGTATCATCTTCCTGCCGAAAACTCACAAAAAGATCGTTGTCGTTATCGTTGCCCGTAGGGCTAAAACACATCAGAATTTTGTTCCCGTCGTTAGATAGTTGTGCATAAGCAAAATTGCCTTTTGCCAATTGTTCGTAGTTCTTCATGCCAATACTCTGAAATTTCGACCAGCCCTTTGCAGTACGATGCGTAAACGAGTAACCTTTGCTCATGTACTCTCCGTTGTGATACGCCTCGGGTATGAGCAAAGTTGCCCCATCAGCCGTAAGACTGTTGATACTGTTGTTATTTTCGAGGTTAAAAGGCGCACCCATGCGTTCAGCAGCCCCCCAAGTACTGTCAGCTTGTAAGGTCGAAAACCAAATGGCTTGGTTACATTTATTATCTGGATGTTCGGTGCGAACGTAGTAAAGCGTACGGCCATCAGGACTAATTACGGGTGCAATTTCGCCATACTTGGAGTTGATACTAGGGCCCAGATTCTGTATTTCGTACTGCGCCTGACTCTGTGCAAACATAGTGCACAATACCAGTAAGATAGTGCTCGTGATTGATCTCATAAACGTTGTATATAGTTCGTTAGCCAAAAATAACCAGACAATTGTCAGTAACAAATGTAAATTCATTTTATCACTTACCCTCAGTTCCAACCAAGATTTTAGCTTCCTTCACAAAAACCACGCAGCAAAAACCACGACCAATCACACACAATAAAATACCAAAGCCTAAAAATAAAAAAACCGAAAGAGAAAAAAAATAAAAATTAGAAACTATGTTACCAAGCAAGCCCCAGGGGTGTTTTAGAGGCAAAAAAAATAGCATATATTGACACGTTTGTATCTCAAGTAAAGGCAATAAAATTCCACTCGGCATTTTGCACTATGCCGATACGGGTTTTTGCTACGCAAAAAAACCGAAAGAAGGCTCCCCTTCGTCATCACCCGAAGAAATTCTCGATACGATTTCGAGAAGCCGAGCAAAAATATTATTTTTGCAAGAACCGAAAGAAGGCTTTACCTGACTCGTCAGACCGAAGTCTATCTAGCGCAGGGCATGTTTTGCCCTGCTTTTTTCCTCTCTCAATAGTTCAGCAAATACTCATTTATTCTTCATATTTCTTTGATCCATAGGCAAGTATTCCATATCATTTTTCCACAATACAAAAATAGTGACCAACAACTTCCGCATTACAGCCACTACTGATTTCATCTTAGTCTTAGGGTCTCTGTCAACAATCCTTTGGGCAAAATCCACCCAATCCTCATTATGTGTCTTTGCCGAAAGAGCAGGCATATACAACACAGCTCTAATATGAGAATTTCCCTTTTTAGAAATTCTTGTTTTCCCTTTGTACTTACCAGATTCATGCAAAACCACATCCAAACCAGTATAGCTAACCACCTGTCTAATAGATCTAAACGTCTCAAAACCATTCGTCTCACACAACACCGTAAGAACCGACATCCATCGAATACCTTTGCAGATAGTTATTTTTTCAACCCTAGCCTTAAGTTCCGAATTTGCATTATACCGACGTGTAATTTCGGCCTCAATGTCCTGCATCAGAGACTCATAAGTTTCAATTTGTTTCGTCTTGGTCTCCAACACCACTGTACAAATATCATGAGCGTGATTAAGAGCATGACGCTGGTTTTTTGCCCTAACAATAGCTTTATTTAAAGCCAATCGCTCCCTAGTAAGCTCTCTAAGAATCTTAAAATCAGGACACATAGGCACCCATAACTTCACATCACGATCCATCCCATAAAGCGCCAAAAGTTTGGCATCCACCTTATCCGTTTTTGTGATAACATTGTGACTCTTAGCAAAGTATTTCACCTTATTGGGCAACTCAACAGCAGCGCTCACTTTATTCACGTAAAGGAAATAAACCAGATCTTCATAATAGACCCCCGTCGCTTCCATCATAACAAGCACAGAATCAGAATTTTTCGTTTTATTTCTAATCCAAGTTAAAAATTCAGCAAAACCAGTTTGCTTATTATCAAAAGTACGAGTGGCAACCACTTTCTTGTTATCACTCTCAGACATGCGAATACAAGCGTCAAATTTATCCTTCGCGATGTCAGTGCCAACACAATAATTCCAGTTCATATAATAAAGTTATTAACTGAAAAAGAATAACTTAACACAAATCTTTCCTCGTAAATATACACTTGATATACGCAGTTTGCGTATTCATTAGAAACTAATTCAGATTTAAGCGTTAAGCAAAGTGTGGGCGCAAATTCTAATATCCCGATGTACTAATAGCAATTAAAAGTCATCTCCGAGCGATTGCAAATCCCACACATTCTTTTTCAAAATTCAACACACAAAATTAAGTTTTAAAGCTGGATGCAAACGTACGAGGAGCTGTAACGCAACATGATTTTTTACGGCGGCTACCGGCTCTTAGCAGTAGTCCTCGCGCACGGGAACGCCATCAGTTGGCCGCCACGGTTTTTCAATCAAACCGCAGTACAAAAGGATATTGCAGTTCGTCGCTGTGGGCTACTT
>JBDKHP010000476.1:0-5249 GCA_039797645.1 Bacteroidota bacterium | reverse complement strand
CACGTATAGGTAATTGTTTTCGGGCAAGCGAATGTCTCGAAATGTACTTTTTCCTAAGGGGAGTTTGCCTATACTTTTCATTCTTTCTCTTTTTTACAAAGTTAGTGATTATCGTAGAGTTTGAGTGATATTCTAACCGAAAAGTGTACCACCAATACGTGCTTTTTGATGAGTCTGGTTGTCTGAAATGTGCAGTTGTAGTAACGCCACATGGCCGCAGGCCAATGTAAAGTGTTTGCCCAGCGTACCTACGGCGTTACAAATGGTGCTGCCCTCCCAACTAGCCCGGATAGTAGCGGTAGCCCACAGCGGGGTGATGCCGTGGCAGCAAGCTGACGGCATTCGATTGAAATACAAGGGCTTCCAGTTGGTTTCGTTCCCGAACGCGAGGACTACAAGCGGATAGCCGGTAGCCGCCGTTTATAAATATTGTTGGGTTCCCGCTCCTAATCTTTATTTTTTTTCGCTTTCTGAGCTTTTTTGCTTGAGGGCGGCTATTTGAAACTCGGTGGTTGGTAATTTTACGACTTTTTGGAAAAAAAAAACCTCCAAAACACAAGGTAATGGAGGCTTAAATCAGTTGGTGATACAATCACTTATCACCCGCACTTCGAGTTGCCGCAATCTTGGCAAGTGAGGCAGCCTTCTTGGTAAATGAGGTTGTGGGAGCCGCACGACTGACATTTTTGTTTGCCTTCGGCTTTTGTTCCGTCTGGTATATAGCGTTTGAGGGCACGTTCTACGCCGTTTTTCCATGTGTTGATGGTGTCCGAATCGAGGTGTAGCGAGCCAATTAGGTTCACGGCACTCACCACGGGCATTCCGTGGCGCAACACACCCGAAATAAGCTTGGCGTAGTTCCAATACTCTGGATTAAACTGATGCGACAAGCCTCCAATCGTTACATCGTTGCCCAAGCGGTTCTTGAAACGGAAATCGTAGCGTTTCGAGCCATCTTTTAGGCGGTTCTTTATGATGATACCCTTGGTGATTGTTTTCGGTACAGGCATCACTTCCATGTCGGCAATACCGGTAAATACTTCGTAGGGGCGGCCATCGCGGATGCCGATAAATGCTACCCAACGTTCGTTGTTGTTCTGGAAATGAATCACATCGGCTTCGAGTTCGGCGGGGCGTTTGGTCATGAACACATCTTCCACCTTTTTCTCGTTGCCGGTAAGGAGTACGCCGTTGCGCGATCCGTCGCGATACACCGTCACGCCTTTGCAACCTTCTGCCCAAGCTGTTTGGTAGAGCGTGCCCACAAGCTCGGTGTTTACGTCGGAAGGGAGGTTTATCGTTACGCTTATTGAGTGGTCTATCCATTTCTGAATACGGCCTTGCATTTTCACTTTTGCTACCCAATCCACGTCGTTGGAGCTGGCTTTGTAGTAGGGCGAAATGGCCACAAGTTCGGCAATTTGCTCTTTGCTGTATTTGCGCACTTCAATTGGGTCGTGGCCTTCGGTTTTGAGCCATGTCATAAAATGGTGGTGGAATACATTGTACTCTTCCCAAGCATCGCCCGTTTCGTCCACAAAAGTAACCACAGACTCTTGGTCGTTGGGGTTCACTTTTCTACGACGCTGATAAACAGGCATAAACACAGGCTCAATGCCCGAGCTAGTTTGCGTCATAAGGCTTGTTGTACCCGTTGGGGCGATTGTGAGCAGGGCGATGTTGCGGCGTCCGTATTTCACCATGTCGGCATACAGAGCGGGGTCTGCTTCGCGCAAACGACCGATAAAGGGGTTGTTTTCTTCCCGTTTCGCATCGTAAATCTTAAACGCACCACGTTCTTTGGCCAATTCCACCGATGCGCGGTAGGTTGCTAAGGCTTTTTGTTTGTGCAGTTCTTCGGAGAAATCGGTAGCTTCTGGCGTACCATAACGGAGTCCGAGAGAAGCCAACATATCGCCTTCGGCAGTTGTGCCGATACCCGTACGGCGGCCTTCTTGCGCTTTGGTGCGGATGTTAATCCACAGCCCACGCTCCACGGATTTGATGTCTTTATTCTCTGGGTCGTCGTCGATCTTCTGAATAATGCGGTCGATTTTCTCCAATTCAAGGTCGATAATATCGTCCATTACGCGCTGTGCCACAGCCATGTGCGATTTGAATTTCGTCCAATCGAAACTCGCCTTTTTGGAGAACGGTTTGTTCACGTAACTATAAAGATTCATCGCCAGTAAGCGGCAACTATCGTAAGGGCAAAGTGGAATCTCGCCACAAGGGTTGGTCGAAACCGTTTGGTAGCCTAGGTCGGCATACGAATCGGGCACAGACTCGCGGATAATGGTGTCCCAGAACAAAATGCCGGGTTCGGCAGATTTCCAAGCATTGAACACAATTTTGTTCCAAAGTGTGCGGGCATCAATTTCTTTGCGGTAGAGCGGTGTGTCGGTATTGAACGGATACTGCTGTACGAAAGTAGTTCCGGCCTTTACAGCCTCCATAAATTCGTCGGTAATTTTCACCGAAACGTTCGCGCCGGTTACTTTGCCGCTTTCCATTTTGGCGTCGATAAAACTCTCAGAATCGGGGTGTTTTATCGAGATCGAAAGCATAAGCGCACCACGGCGGCCGTCTTGAGCCACCTCGCGGGTAGAGTTAGAGAAACGCTCCATAAATGGCACTACCCCCGTTGAAGTAAGCGCACTGTTAAACACCGGACTGCCTTTTGGGCGAATGTGCGACAAATCGTGCCCTACCCCACCACGGCGTTTCATCAGTTGCACCTGCTCTTGGTCTATCTTCATGATACCCCCGTACGAGTCAGACGGCCCGCTGTTGCCAATCACAAAACAGTTGGAAAGCGATACAATTTGATACGGATTACCGATACCTGCCATTGGGCTACCTTGTGGCACTATATATTTAAAGTGGCTCAGGTACTCAAAAATTTGCGCCGCCGAAAGAGGGTTTGCATATTTCACTTCCATACGGGCGAGTTCGTTGGCAATACGCCAGTGCATTTGCTCAGGCGATTTCTCGAAGATATTGCCATACGAATCTTTCAGCGCATATTTGTTAATCCAAACCTTGGCCGCCAATTCGTCGCCATCAAAATACCTGATCGACTCAGCCAAAGCTTCCTCGTATGTATAAGTTTGTTCGGTAGTTTTCGCTTCCATTACTATTTCATTAAACTCAGTACTCATTCTACAAAATGTTTTTATGGTTGGTTTTATATGGACTCTAACCTGAGGCACTCACTAAAAATTCAGAGTTTAAAAGTAACTCAAATTTAACCCCATTGTAAACTTTGTTAAGAACCTCAAATTGTTAATATCTATGTTAAGTTTCTTATAAACATAGACTTATAACAGTTTTAATTGTTGAAATCTTTCTTACTTATTAACAATTGCCACAAGGTTCAAAAAAAAAGCTGGCAAGTACGCCAGCTCCAAAAAACAGATAAAACACGCTGCTTACCCTTACAAATCAGGGCTTTTGCAAAAAATTCAAGACATTTTCCAGCTTGCCATCGTTGGGTGCAGGTTTCAAGCCTAAGATCTTACAAACTATGTTGTAAACCTCCACGTTCTCGAACGAATCTACCGCAATACCCTTCCGAAAAGCAGGGCCCACGGCACAGAATACCCCGTGCATATCTGTATTCGTTTGCAAATACCCATGCGCACCGCCGTCGTAACCCGGCCTAGGCAAGCCCCAACCGATACTCCAAGCCGAATCGGCCAAAAGCACCAGATCCGTAATACGCGGGTTTGTGTTGTAGTGCATATTCTCGGGCAATTCGCCCTTTTTCCATAGGCTTACATGCGGCACTTTCCGCAACGCCTTATACACCTTCTCAAGTTTCCCCTTTTTGGGCTGAAACAGCGCCAACGGATTCCCCACTTCTTCATACTCAAAATCCGAACGCTTCACAAAACGACTCAAATTCACATATCGTTCGGAAGACGTCGCACCCATACCGTGGTCGGTTGTAAAAATTACGTTCACACTATCTGCATAAGGCAATGTGCGCAATTTGGCAAAAAAGTAGCCCAACAAACCATCCAATTCCTCTACAGTCGCAGTCGCCCTATCCGAAAAAGGCCCAAATTTATGACCAATCCCATCGGGTTCGCTTACGTACCAAAGCGCCAAATGCGGTCGTTGCGCCTCAGGCAACGACAGCCAAGCAATCACACTATCCACGCGACTCTCCCAGCCAATTTTCGACGAATACTTCAACCAGTGCGAAGCGTGCATTCCCTGAATCGGCGCCTCAGAACCCACCCAGAAAAAGCAGCCAGCCTTCACGCCCTGTTTTTCCGCCGTATTCCAAATCGGTTCGCCGCCATAAAACGCGCCATTTTCCACAGCCGCCTTGTTCGAGATGCTGTAATCAATCTTCAAGCTCGTATCCCGAAACGAGTTGTTCACAATCCCGTGATTTCCAGGATACAAACCCGTGGCCAGGGTATAATGGTTCGGGAAAGTCTTCGACGGAAACGACGGAATCAGCGATTTAGCCCGCACACCCACCGCCGAAATACTATCCAGCACAGGCGTTTTGGCCTTCGTGGGGTAATCCCACCGATAGCCATCAAACGAAATCATTACCACATACGGCTTAGACTGAGCCATGCAATTTGCACCCCAGAGCAAAGCCCACAAAAAAAGTACACTATAAATCAGTTTCATAATTCTATTAATTTGGTGTTGTGCAAAACTGCAAAATCCCCCCGAAACAGCCACCATACACCCCAAAAACTTTCCGATAACATAAACTAAACTATTTCCAATATGCTGATTGTCAATAAAAAAATGAAAATTAAAATAAAGATAAGGGGCTGTTACTCACCAATATTTGTAAGGGCTACAGCTCCTTATCTTTTTTTTTTACTTTACGGATTCGATTTTGTCTAGTGATTAAGTCGGGTTTTAAGGTATTGGGCTGATGTGCGGATAATTTGCACTTAATAGTTGGTTGCTTGGGCGAAATGTAGTAATATTGAAGTGGAGGCTGTGTGCTTTGCCTGTCATTGCTTGTTGTCTGGTTTTGTTTGGGGCATTTCGTATTTTGGGAATGCTAATTGTATATTCTTTGTGGGTGAACTTTATTTGGTTTTTAACTAATTGATAGGAAATCGCATGGTCTGGTTTAGAGTAAAAAGTGGTGTTGTGTTTTCTTTGCTTATCTGTTTAATTTCACTTTCGTTTCATGCTTTTAGTCAGGATGTTAGCTTGGTGTTTAATAGATTGGCGGTGCAAGATGGTTTGTCAAACAATTCTATTTC
>JBDKHP010000475.1:0-5517 GCA_039797645.1 Bacteroidota bacterium | reverse complement strand
GAATTTCGGAAAGTTCAGCTTGTGTCAGTGCCAAATTAGATGCCATTTCCAATTGTTTGCAGGCTGACTCCAAGGCGGTGTGTTGTGTCAGAAAATCGGCAGACTGGAAGCTTGTTAAGGCCTCGGACTTTAATGAAAAATCGGTCTGAAGCAAATCTAAGTCGGCAGATTTTGAATTGAGATTTGCGTTGGCAGTTTCAGTTTCTATGCGCAAAATCGTGAGATTTGCATCGGCCTTCTCAATTTTAAGTTGTTCAAACGCGAGATCATCGAGCATCCGTTTCCGCAAACTCAATTCAGTTGTCCATTCCCCCAGTTTGGCTTCTATCTGTTTCACTGCGCTATGCTGCTGCAAATAAGAAGCTTCTGTCACCAAAGCAGATTGAGCCTTGGTTAGTATTTGTAAGGACGCAGCCTCGTCGCGCTTATAATTTTCAAGGCTTGTTGCTATTTGTTTCACCAGTTGTTGCATTTCGCCCGTGCGCTTTTGGTGGATGCCAATTTCAGAATCTAATTTTGCAACCTGCTCAAGAATGGGCTGCCAACGTTCCGATTCTGCCGAGGCTGCCCCCACAGCGGTTTCTTGCTCAAGCAAGACCGGCTGTAACGCTTGCAGTTCCGCTTGCGTCCGTTCCGCAAGTAGCAGAGAATTCTCAAATTCTGCTCTTTTCGTCTTCATTTCCGTATCAATCCGTCCCCAAGTTTCAGTGACATCCTTCAGAGGCATTGCTAAATCGTGTAATGCCAACGCGTCTAAAATGTGCTGCTGTTCGGCAAACTCGCGCCCCAATTCGAGCGAATCAATGTCCAGTTTAACTTGTTCTGAATCTAAAACCGCCGCAATGCGGTACCATTGCAACACGACATTATTTGCTGCAATTTCTGTATCGAGCAAGGCTAAAGCTTTTGTAAGTTCGGTAGTTTCGGTAGATACAGCCGCCAGTTCTTCGTCAGAAAGTAGGTCGTCTGTGTTCAACCGACCCCTTAGCGCAACTAGCTTTTTCGCCTCCTCGCCAATACGGGCCACGGCAGCCTCGCCAATCCGCTTGTAAACTGGTTCGCCTGCAAGCTGTTCGAGCAACGCCCCTTTGTCGTTGGCCGATGCAGACAGAAATGCAGCGAATTCACCTTGTGCTAAAAGTACCGACCGTAAAAATTGGTCGTAATCTAACATTGTGATTTCCTTTATCTTATCCAATACTTCTCGCTTTTTTGAAGCCAGAATTTCTCCCGTTGTAAGATTCTTGACACGAAGTTCTTCTACGGGTTTGTCTAAAACTTTTCCTGTTTTTGAGGCCAAACGCATACTCCAATGCGCTTCGTAGCGTCGCTGTTTACTCTCGAAAGTGAGTCGTGCCAACGCATCGGAAGCTCCAAAACTCACCACATCTTCTAAACCAGCCTTGATATCAGATCGACGAAAACGGGCCACTTGGTTGTACAGCGCGATCGTAATCGCATCGAGTATGGTAGTTTTTCCCGCCCCTGTAGATCCGGTAATGGCAAACAAACCCACATCGCGAAAGGCATCTTGCTCAAAATCAATTACAATCGGCACATCCGATTTCAGCGAATTGAGGTTTTGTAGTTCTATCTTAAGTATCTTCATGTCATTAGTCGTTAGATTCCCGAACCGACTGCCACAACGCATAGAATGCATCCAAAACGTCGGGGCGTTGTTCCAAATCGAAATTAAGTTCCTTGCAACGCAATGCAAACACATCTGGAGGCGACAAATCTTTGAGTTGTTGTGCCGTTTCGAGCAAGGAGTTGAGGTCTGCTACTGCATGATCGACACTAAAACTCACTCTGAGAACCTTCAGTTGTAAGTCTCTCGCCGCATCACTAATTATCTGAAAACCAGCAGAATCACCCACAGAACGATCTAGCACGATCTCCACCCAAGGCTCAATTTCCAATTGTTCCGCATCCATATCGCGCAAGGCTTGCAGGCAAAAATCTATATTCCCCTCCACCCTCCGAAACTCTCGAAATACAGGTACGGCAAATGGTTCAACGCGGGTAATCGTTTTGCCCGAAGTCTCCACCACAAGCACTTGTTTAGGTGAATTTAATTCGCTAAAACTCAGCATATACGGCGAACCCGAATACCGAAAACATTCATTATCAGCCACAATTTGCGATTTATGCAAATGTCCAAGTGCCACATAATCAAATATATTCGGAAAATCTAGAGCAGAAATATCACCCAAATTCCCTACATATATCGTTTGTTCACTTTCGGAAACCTTCCCGCCAATGGCAAACAAATGCCCCATGGCCACGACGGGAATTGTGGCCAAATCATAAGCAGCAACACATTGAGCTACAGCATTATAATGCGCCACCAATGCCCTACGGTATCTGCTACCTAACTCTTCACCCGATTCGCCAGCCACTGCCCTACGAATATCCTGATCGCGCAAATATGGCACCGCAGCAACCACTAATTTTTCATTGGCTACTTCCAGCAAAAACACCTCATCTTCAGGAAGTTCCGTCGCTTTACCCACAACCCGAATCGACAAAGCACCCAAGAGAGCTTTCGGCGCATTAATCATTCCCGGGGCATCGTGATTCCCGCCAATAATCACTACTTGCGAACACTTTGTTTGCCTCAACCCAATCAAGAAATCGTAGTACATAGTCTGGCTCTGTGCCGACGGAACAGCCGTATCGAACACATCGCCAGCAATCAGCAAAACGTCGATATGTTGCTCATTAATAAAAACTTGCAACCAATTCAAGAATTGTTGTTGCACCTCGAACTGCGAATGTTCGTGCAGTCGATGCCCCAAATGCCAATCGGAAGTATGTAGAATTTTCATACAAAATACTTAAAAACCATGAACCAAATACAAGGCAGAAATAAAAAGATAGGGTATTCTTACGCAACTGCCACCCAAAATTACTAAAAAATGCAGCTAAAATTAATGAACAATGTACTAAAACAGAGACAACCCTACAAGCAAAAAAAGATAAAGCGAGTATAAATAAAATAATGTTTCATTTTTTTAATGTCATTGTTTTTCTCAGGGGGGAGCTATTCTTACAGTTAGCTTTGGTGTGGGGGCTGTGTCGGGTGACGATTTAGAACTTTGTCAATAAAAAATGCACCATTTGCGTGGCTTTTCAGGCCAGTTGGATGGTGCATTGTTGTATGTTTTCCTATCGTTTGGTAAGCATTGTGTGCGTATCAACCGGTGTTTCCGAGTGCACTTGCTATTGCATTGATGCAGCGTAATAATTTTTGTAGGGTTTCTTCTGCCTCTTCTACTTTCGCTTCTTTTTGTTGTAAACGCCACTGTTTCAGCAGGTCTATTTGTGCAGCGTGTAGGTTTACCAATACTTCGGCACGGAGTTTTGTGGAGTAGTAGTGGTTGAATCGACGCACATGCATCGGTTCGCCCAGTAAGAGGTGTAGCATTTTTTGGGTGCGCAAAAGCTCTTCGCTGAGCATTCCGAGTATAGCGTTGCGGACTTCGGTGCTTTCTACAAGTTGTGCATAATCGGCAATGATGCCTTCGTCGGTGGCTGCGAGGCTGGTGTCTATGTTTGTGAGTACGTAGCGCACCAAGGGGTCGTGTAGAGCCAAGGATTTTAAACGGGCGAAATCGTCGGGATTTTCGGTGTACAATTTCTCGATTGCATAGCCTACACCGTACCAACTTGTCATGTTATTTCGCGACTGACGCCAGCTAAATACCCAGGGAATTGCACGCAAATCGGCCAGCGAGCTTTTGCCTGTTCGGCGCGAAGGGCGGGATCCGATTTTACTAGACTCTATGGCGTCGATAGGAGAAGCTTGTCTGAAGAATGGTATAAAGTGTTCGTGGTGTGTGAGTTGTGTGTAAAACTCCATACTCTGCGAGGCCAATCTATCGAAAATATCTTCGGCCGGATGGGCTTGTTTGGGCATGTATTGGTGCAGGATACTGTTGCTCGCTACACCAGCCACCAAGAGTTCGAGATTGTAGGCGGCGTTTACCAAATTCGCATATTTGCGTTCGATAATTTCGCCTTGTTCGGTAATCCGCAATTGTCCGTTGATGCTCGAATGGGGTAAGGTTTTAATGAACCAATGTGCTGGCCCTGCTCCTCGGCTGATTGAGCCTCCCACTCCGTGAAAAAAGCGGATTTTTACGGAATTCGCTTCTCCTACTTCGGCGAGTTTTTCTTGGGCTTTGTTCAGATTCCATGCACTGGCTAAAATTCCGCCGTCTTTGTTGCTGTCGCTATAACCAATCATCACATCCTGACGTAGTTCGTTGTCTTTGGTGATTTCTTTGCGGTAGCGTAGCGTATTTTGTACTACTTCCGTGTTGAGGTAGTTCTGCATAATTTCGGTACTGGCCTCTAGGTCGGTAATTGTTTCAAAAAGAGGTACAACCAGAAGTTTGCTGCAAAGCCCGTTCTTGGATTGGAAGGTTAGCCCTGCCTCGCGTGCCAAGAGGTACACCACCAATAAGTCGTTGAGGTTGCGGGTCATACTCACTATTAACGGGCCGATTCCGTCGGTGCCGTATTGCTCAATGTGGGTGTTTACTACTGCGTAGGTCTGCAATACGTTTGCGGCTTCGGTTGGTAAGTTTTCCCAACTGCGCAAGAATGGGCGGTTGGTGAGTAATTCCGACTCGAGATAAAGGGTTTTGCGTGTTTCGTCCCAACTTTCGTATGCCTCGCCGATGTTTTCGGAAGCTGTAAGTATTTGAGCAAAAGCTTTTTCGTGGTACGCACTATTTTGGCGAATATCGAGTACTGCCAAGTGGAAACCGAAGACTTCTACCGTGCGTATTATCTGCTGCATTCCATTGATTGCCAGCACGGGGGCTCCATATTTGAGCAGACTTTCGCGCAATATTTTTAGATCCGCCAAAAGTTCGGACGGAAGCCGATACGAGGATGCTCTTTCCAATAAATCGACGGAATCGATACTTTGTTGCTCAATTGGTAATTTCTTGATCAATAAATTCACATATACCCGAAATGGTTCGTGTTTGAAGTTGGTCGCAATTAGTTCCGATTGGGGCTTTAGCTCAAACAACATTTCTTGGGTGCGTTTCTTGAAAGATTCGCAGAGCGTCTCGTAGTTGGCGTAGATTGCTAAAAAGCGTTCCAAATGCGAAAGTTCCTTCCGAAGCAAGACAAATGCCTGTTTTCTGAGCTTTTCTAGGGTTATTTTAGTAACATCTGGCGTTACAAGCGGGTGTCCATCGCGGTCGCCACCTACCCAGTTGCCAAAGCTAAACATCGGTAATTTGGTGGCCCTATCCAGCAAACCTTGGTCGAAGCCCACATATTTCCAGGCTTGTTTGAGTCGTTTATCGACCAATTGTACAGCTCCTGGAAACACGTTGGAGAAATAATGCAGCAAGTTGTCTAACTCCGATTCAACTTTTGGCTTCTCCACAAAAATCTCGGACATATGCCATAGTTTGTGTATCGTGAGTTTAATCTCTTCTCGAATCTCTTCGCGTTCCAGATGGGTGTACATGGCATTCTCCAATTTCACCAACA
>JBDKHP010000474.1:0-6271 GCA_039797645.1 Bacteroidota bacterium | reverse complement strand
AAAAAAAAAGAGTTACCGAATGGTAACTCTTTTGCTCCAACTCCTGGACTTGAACCAGGGACCCTCTGATTAACAGTCAGATGCTCTAACCAACTGAGCTAAGTAGGAATTTTATTGCTCTTGCTCCTGGACTTGAACCAGGGACCCTCTGATTAACAGTCAGATGCTCTAACCAACTGAGCTAAGCAAGAATTTGTAATTGCCTTTTCGTTTAAGGCTTGACAAAATTAGTGGCTTTGTTTTAATTACGCAATAGTTGCGGCATTTTATTTTCAATTTTTTCGTGTTCTTATTTTTTGTTACAGTTGTTTTGCATCGTTCTCAATTTCAGGTGTTTATGTTTTTATTTATTTGACGATTGTTTTTTTTGTTTTTAAAATGCTTGTATATCAGTTGGTTTCTTATTGGGCTTGGGTCTCTTTTTTTGTTGCGTTGTCGCTATTTCAATGGAGGCGTATCGTAGGTTGCGTAGTACTGTGGCGCATATTGCTGCGGATTGTTTTGTCTATGGACGAAAATTATTCCTAATTTTGAGGCGTATTAAAATCTATTATCATGAGCTTGACTATTGTTGGCACCGTGGCTTACGACGGTATCGAAACGCCTTTCGGCAAAAGAGAGCGGGTTTTGGGTGGGGCGGCGATGTATGCTGCGCTTTCTGCTTCTTATCTTACTGCTACACCTGGCATTATCTCGGTTGTTGGAGACGATTTCCTCGATTCGGATCGGGCGGTGCTTACCGATCGTGGAATTGACCTCGAGGGTGTGGAAACGGTTGCTGGTGGCAAGTGTTTTTATTGGGCTGGATACTACCATGCCAATATGAACAAACGGGATACTTTGGTTACAGATCTGAATGTTTTGGCTGATTTTAAGCCTGTTGTGCCTGCGTCTTTTCAGGATTCGGATAGCTTGCTCTTGGGTAATTTGTCGCCTAGTGTACAGCTTTCGGTGTTGGATCAGTTTGTGACACGGCCTAAATTTATTGCGCTCGATACCATGAATTTTTGGATGGATATTGCGCTTGACGAGTTGTTGGAGGTAATTAAACGTGTTGACTTACTTACGATTAACGACGAAGAGGCGCAACAACTTTCGGGTATTCATAACATTCATGCGGCTGCAAAAAAGATTTTGACGATGGGGCCAAAATTCTTGATTATCAAAAAGGGTGAGCATGGTGCGATTTTGTATTCTGCCGATGGGCCGTTTGCAATTCCTTCGTATCCGGTTGATTCCGTGTGCGACCCTACGGGTGCAGGCGATACTTTTGCGGGTGGTTTTATGGGTTACTTGGACAATGAGGGTAGTTATGATTTTGCTGCGCTGAAACGTTCGTTGGCTTATGCGACTGCGATGGGTTCGTTCAATGTGGAGGCTTTTGGCCCTGAGCGTTTGTTGGAATTGTCGGCTGCTGATATTTCGAGTCGTGTTGATTTTTTGAAAGCTTATACCCAATTCTGAGATGAAAACTAAAAACTTGTCGTTCAATATTTTTCTGGCTATAGTTATTGCTGTATCTATCCTTACCGTGGTTTTGACTTTCACAACCACCGAGGCCGAGAAGGTTTTGCCAGCTCGTACAGATTCTGTTTCGAGACACTGATATGGCCGGGATTTATATTCATATACCCTTTTGCAAACAACTTTGCTATTACTGCGATTTTCATTTCAGTTTGTCGCTTCGGAATTCGACCGAGATGTGGGCTGCGATGCAAAAGGAAATTTCTTTACGGGCTGATTATCTGAATAATCAGCCCATTTCTACTCTTTATTTTGGCGGTGGTACTCCATCGTTGATGTCGCTTACCGAGCTTTCGAATTTTGTGTCGCTTGTGCACCAGACTTTCGATTTGTCTCAGTTGAAGGAACAGACCATCGAGGTAAATCCGGACGATTTGACAGCAGCGTATTTGGAGGGGCTTTTGGCACTTGGTTTCAATAGGTTGAGTATTGGTACGCAGTCGTTTATTGATTCCGAGTTGTTAGTCATGAACCGTCGTCACACAGCCGATGCAGCTTTTGATGCGGTGCGTTTGGCGCAAAGTGTCGGCTTCTCGAATATCAGTCTGGATATTATCTACGGTTTGCCAAATTCTACGGTAGATTCGTTGCAAGTTACCCTGGATCGAACCTTGTCTCTTGGTACGCCTCATTTATCGTGTTATCATCTTACGTACGAATCGAAGACTGCTTTTTCTAAAATGCGGGATTCTGGTAAAATTGCTGAACTTACTGAGGATAACAGCTTGTCGCAATATGGGTTGATTTGCAATACCTTAGCAGATAGCGGTTTTGAACATTACGAAGTGTCTAATTTCGCTAAGTCTGGTTTGTATTCGGCCCATAATCTGTCGTATTGGAATCAGACATCTTACCTCGGTATTGGGCCTTCTGCGCATTCGTATAATGGCTCAGCGCGGCATATTAATATCGCACATAATCGTCAGTATTTAGAAGCCGTGTCGGTAAAAATGGATTTTATTGAGACTGAAGTTCTAACGGCTGAAAATATCTTTGACGAGTTTTTGCTTCTTTCGCTCCGACGCAATACGGGTATTTCGTTGGCAGAATTAAATCTGTTTGATGCTGCTTTTGTTTCTCATTTTTGGAACGAGTTTTCTAAGCTACCTGTAGCTGACTTTCATATAACTTCTACTTCTATTGCACTTACGGAGCCCTCATTCTTTAAAATGGATTTCTATCTTACCAAATTGTTTGTATAATTTTAGCGTTTGCTGATGTCGATTGTTAAAAAGTTAATCTCTCACACTGCGGTGTATGGCTTAAGTTCTATTGTAGGACGGCTTCTAAGCTATTTTTTAGTGCCTATTTACACAGCTTATTTTCTTCCTGAGCAGTACGGGGTTGTTACGGAGTTGTATGCGTATGTGGCCTTTCTGGTTGTGTTGCTAACTTTTGGTATGGAAACTGCTTATTTTCGCTATGCAAAGGACGAACGTTTTACTGAGCGTCAGGTTTTTTCGACTTTACAAGCTTTTCTTATTGGGCTATCTTTGCTGTTCCTTGTAGTCTCGTATTTGTTCTTTCCTTCAATTTTGAGGTTTTTAGACTACGGTTCTCACCCTGATTATGTGCAGATTTTACTCTTTATTGTGGTGATAGACGCCATTACCGCCATTCCTTTTGCCAGACTTCGGTTCTTCAATCAGGCAAAAAAGTTTGCGATCGTAAGGCTTTCTAGCATCTTTCTGAATGTTTTCCTGAACCTATTTCTTATTGTTGCGCTTCCTAAACTCTCTACATTACATATTCTCAAGTTTGATTTTCAACCTGATATTCTCTTCATTTTTGTGAGTAATATTTTGGCTAGTGCATTTACTATATTGTTGTTACTGCGCCACTTTCGAGATTTGTACACTGTAAATTTCAAACTTTTACGTGCCAGTCTTTTTTACTCCTTGCCTTTGGTAGTTATGGGTATTGCTGGTATGGTGAACGAAACTTTCGACCGTATTATACTTAAACATTTGGTGGTTGTTCCAGATTCGATTCTGGATAAGTCGATGTACTTGATGCATGAATTGGGTGTTTATGGTGCGAATTATAAACTTTCCATTTTTATGTCGTTGTTTATTCAAGCGTATCGTTATGCTGCCGAACCTGTCTTCTTTTCGCTTTCGGGTGAGCAAGATGCCAAAGTACAATATGCTCATGTTATGAACTACTTCTTTGCTTTTGTTGTGTTCATCTTTCTCCTTATAACGCTTTATATAGATTTCTTTAAGCACTTTATATCAAGCTCTTACCACGCAGGTTTGGTTGTTGTTCCGATTCTTTTAGCGGCTAATTTGTGTTTGGGTCTTATTTACAATCTTTCCATTTGGTATAAGGTTATTGACAAAACAAAATTTGGGATGTACACTGGTTTATTTGGCGCGGGTTTGACGATCGTATTAAATTTTTTGCTGATCCCTTCTATGGGTTATCTTGGTGCTGCGTGGGCTACTCTTATTTGTTACTTTCTGATGTTGTGTGTTTCTTACTTTTTGAGCCGTATTTACTATCGCATTGATTATAACTTTCGCAAATTAGGTTTGTTGTTTTTAAGCGGCAGCCTTGTATATTTGTTCGATTTCTTTTTACGTTCTACTGATCTCTCTTTTGTGGTAAGCTCAGTATTACGTACTTTTGCCTTCTTTGGTTATTTGTTCGTAGCTTTGTTTGTTTTAGACTTAAATCGTAGGCTTAAATGGAAGTTAAAGTTATAAATCGTTCGTCTAATTTGTTACCTGCTTATGCAAGTGTTGCCGCCGCAGGTACAGATATATGTTCGAATTTGGACGCTGATGTTGTGCTAAGGCCGCTTCAACGTGCGCTTATTCCTACTGGTTTGTTTGTGTCTATACCTGTTGGGTATGAGATTCAAATAAGGCCTAGAAGTGGCCTGGCATTTAAGTATGGGATTACGGTCTTAAATTCGCCCGGTACGATTGATGCAGATTATCGAGGCGAAATAAAGGTGCTGTTAGTTAATCTATCTGATACAGAGTTTACCATTCATCATGGCGAACGTATTGCTCAGATGGTCTTAGCATCCCATGAACAGATTAATTGGTCACTTGTAGCTAGTTTAGACGATACTGCTAGGGGTGAAGGCGGTTTTGGTCATACAGGTATTTAATTTATTTTATATGAAAGTTGTTATTCCTATGGCTGGTAGAGGCACTCGTATGCGGCCACATACACTGACTGTTCCTAAACCTTTAATACCTATTGCAGGCAAACCTATCGTTCAGAGATTGGTTGAGGAAATTGCTAAGGTCACTGGCGAAGCAATAGATGAAATAGCGTTTATTATTGGCGACTTTGGTGTCGATGTTGAACTTCAATTGGCTTCTATCGCTCATCAACTTGGTGCTAAAGCTAGTTTCTTTTATCAGCAAGAAGCTTTGGGTACTGCGCACGCTATATATTGTGCAGAGTCAGTGCTCGATGGTAAAGTGATTGTCGCTTTTGCGGATACACTTTTCAAGGCTGATTTCACAATAGATCCAGATTCTGATGGTTCTGTTTGGGTGAATCGTATTCCAGACCCGAGTAATTTTGGGGTTGTTACTGTTGATTCGGATGGTTTTATCGGTGATTTTGTGGAAAAGCCTAAGATATTTGTTTCTGATCTTGCAATTATTGGGATTTATTACTTTAAGGAGGCTTCTATTCTACGTACACAAATACAGAGGCTCTTAGATAATAACATCGTTGTAAACGGTGAATATCAGCTGACTGATGCGTTAAAAAACATGCAAGTTGAAGGTTTAAAGTTTGTCCCTGGTCAAGTAGAAGAGTGGATGGATTGTGGAAATAAGGACGCTACCGTTTTTACCAACCAACGTATTTTGGAATATCACAGAGATGAGCAATTGATAGATACTTCAGCCCAACTTGTTAATTCTGTAATTATTGAACCTGTCTATATTGGTCCTGGTGTGCGAATAGAGAATTCTGTTGTTGGCCCACATTTGTCAGTTGGCGCCCACTGTCAGATTACTAATTCTATTGTTAGTAATAGTATTATTCAAACAAATACTGTTATTTGCAATACGAATTTTACGAATTCGATGTTGGGTAATTTTGTGTCTTATATAAAAGAAAACCAAGTAGTTAATGTCGGAGATTATACTTATATCGGCTAGTTCTTTTCGCCGTTTTTTAGTTATTCTTATTACTTCTTTCGCACTTTCTACGTGTGCTGCCCAAGATGCAGCGCGTGTTGAAATGTTTTATAAAGGACTTCGGTTTTATTTGTTTGATAATTTTGTTCCTGCAAATGATACTTTTACAGCATTATCCGATTCACTTGTTGGTTCACCAACTCCTTCTTTTTTAAAAGCTCGTATTGCCTCGCGTTCAAATGATTTTGCAACCGCACAACTCTTGTTTTCTGATGCGTCTAAAATGGATAGAAAGAACCCATCTGTTGCTTTGTATGCCAATATTAATGAGATTTATTATCATTACACACCAGATTTAGACAAACATGTCTGTGCTTCGGCTGTACATTTGGGTGCTTTTTTGCAGTATTTACAAGCCTATCAACGTATTGGTAAACTCAGTAATTTACTAGATTGTATTCAAAGTTCTGAGTATTTGTTTTACAATAGTAGTTTGTTCAAATATTATTTACTCTCATTGCTTCAACGCGGCGATTCTGTCGAATACCGTTCGCGTTTAGTTGAATCTACTTGTTTTGTACCCTATGAATATGATTCACTTTTATCGCTACTACCTGTTCCTATTCATTCTACGG
>JBDKHP010000473.1:0-3670 GCA_039797645.1 Bacteroidota bacterium | reverse complement strand
TTTTGTCGTGCGCTCGAATCCAGCAAAAGCAACGCCACCGTCGGCGGTGGCGTGTATGGTGAGTAACTCTTCGCCACTGCTGCCAGAATAAGTATATTTCCAGAGCTGATTTCCGGCGGTGTCTAGCTTCATTATCACAGCGCGGTGTTCGTCGTAGTATTGCACGTCTTGAAAACCACCGACGAAAAGATTGTGATCCTGACTCATTTTCATGTGGTTAATTCTATCGTAACCAGGCCCTTTAATAATTTTAGACCAGAGAGTATCACCCTTTTCATTGGTTTTGATTAAGAAAAAATCGGTGTATGGCAAATAGGGATCGTCAAGGGTAGCACCACCGAGATAGATATGCGATTCATTGTCGGTTACGAGGGTTTCTATGGTACAAGAAAACGGAAGGTCTATAATTTTTTCCCAGACAGGCATTCCACCAGAACTTATTTTTACCAACGAAGGCGCGTTTTTGCCAGTTTCTTTGTTCTTTACCGAACCCGTAGCCAATATACTCAGGTTGTTCTGGAAACTCACATCCTGAAATTTTTGGTCGGCATCCTCACCGTAGTTTTTCACCCAGATAGGTTTGTATTGGGCATGCGAGCCGAAAGTACACAGTAGAATAAAATATATAAGTAGTTGAAGTTTTTTCATGGTTTGGTCGTATTAGTTGTCCTTGTTTTAGACGACAATAAATGTACAAATGTTGCAAGAAAAATGAAGCCAAATATTTGTAAATCTTGATGTTCTGTTTACTTGGCAGTTAAAAAAAGTTAAACCCCCCAATGCACCACTATTGGATTTTGGATTTCGGAGGTGTAACTATACATTTGTATATTGAAAATCGTTCTGAAAACATTATTTAAAATTATATGAGCACATCTGTAGATATAAGAGAAATAAACGAACGCATAGCACGCGAGAGCAGTTTCGTTGAAGGTTTGCAACTAGAAATGGGACGTGTTATTGTTGGGCAAAAACACCTGATAGAGAGTTTGCTGATCGGACTTCTTGCCGACGGACACATTTTACTCGAAGGGCTTCCTGGTTTGGCAAAAACACTTGCAATTAATACATTGGCTCAGATTGTAGATGCAAAATTCAGTCGTATTCAGTTTACTCCCGACTTGTTGCCCGCCGATTTAATTGGTACGCTTATTTACAGCCAAAAGAAAGAGGAATTCTCGATAAACAAAGGCCCAATTTTTGCAAACTTTGTACTTGCCGATGAGATAAACCGCTCCCCTGCAAAAGTACAAAGTGCCCTGCTCGAAGCGATGCAAGAGCGACAGGTAACCATTGGTGCAGAAACCTATAAATTACCAAAGCCTTTTTTGGTAATGGCAACCCAAAACCCGATAGAACAAGAAGGTACGTATCCGTTGCCAGAGGCACAGGTAGATCGTTTTATGCTCAAAGTGGTAATAGATTACCCAACCCGCGACGAGGAACGTTTCATTATTCGGCAGAACCTCGAAAAGACCTTCCCCACGGCCAACAAAGTGCTGAATACCGAAGATATTATTAAGGCGCGCGAAGTTGTGAAAGATGTGTATATGGACGAAAAAATAGAACGTTACATTGTCGATATCGTTTATGCAACCCGCAAACCAGAAGATTATAAACTCCAAAGTTTCAAAGATCTTATTAGTTTTGGTGCATCGCCACGCGCAAGTATCAACCTTGCAAAAGCAGCCAAAACTTACGCATTCCTAAAACGCAGAGGTTTTGTGATACCCGAAGACGTACGTGCGGTGTGTCACGATGTGATGCGTCACCGTATCGGGCTGAGCTACGAGGCCGAAGCCGAAAACATAACATCCGAAAACATCATAAACGAAGTGCTGAATATGGTACAAGTACCATAAGATACCCACAATCTCTTTGGCCGCAATACATTCCGATTTGGGCAATCTATTGCGGCCAAGCTCCTGAATCGTTTGTGTTTATTAACGTATTTATTTCAGGATCGAGATATTAGGTATCGGTGCATTTTTTCAATGTTAAATATTATAGAACGTGAGCGACTCAATACAAGTAAAAGAAGGTTTGTCGGAGATACTCAAGCGTGTACGCCGTATTGAAATCAAAACCCGAAGATTGTCGCAGCAGTTGTTTGCCGGCGAATATGCAAGTACGTTTAAGGGGCGGGGTATGGCTTTCAGCGAAGTTCGGGAATATCAGATTGGCGATGATATTCGAACCATCGACTGGAATGTAACTGCCCGTTTCAACCACCCTTATGTCAAAATATTCGAGGAGGAACGCGAACTTACCGTGATGCTCATAATTGACGTGAGTGCCTCGAACTTTTTCGGGAGCGTAGAGCGTTTCAAGATTGATTTGGTAACAGAAATCGCTGCCATTCTTGCCTTTTCAACGATTCAGAATAACGACAAAATAGGGGTAATCTTTTTCAGCGACCGTATCGAGCGTTTCATTCCGCCAAAAAAAGGTAAGTCGCACGTGTTGCGAATTATTCGCGACCTTATAGAGTTTAAGCCCGAAAAACATAAAACCGACATTGGGCTTGCCCTAAAGTACTTCACCAATGTGATAAAAAAACATTGTACGGCTTTCATTATTTCCGACTTCGACGACCCGAACAATTTCCGCGACGCACTTACAATTGCCAACAAAAAACACGAAGTTTATGGACTACGTGTGTTCGATAAACGCGAAGAAAACATCCCATCGTTGGGTTTCATTCCCGTACGCGATCCCGAAACTGCCACCGTACAATGGGTAGATACTTCAAGCAAAACATTTCGCGAAAAATACAGGCAGAATGCCATTACACAACGTAGCAGACTTACCAATATTTTCGCGCGGTCTGGCGTTGTTTGGTCTGAAGTTGTAAATGGCGAAGACTATGTAAAACCACTTATGAAGTTGTTTAAAAGCAAATGAAAATAAATTCTATATTACTTTCGTTTTTGCTGATTTTTGGCCTTTTTTCCTCCCAATTTGCATCTGCGCAGCAAATGCAAGTATCAGCATCTATTGATACCACCGCCGCACAAGTTGGCGATGCTTTGTGGCTCAAACTCACAGCCCAAGTACCTGCTGGTATGGCGGTTACATTCCCCCGTATTTTCGCCGACAGTACCTATGCGGCTGTGTTCGATTCCATTTCGTTTAAGATGGATACCGTACGCAATGGCAACCAGATACAAGTTAGCCAACTCCTGCAAGTACTTGCTGAAAAAGACGGAAACCATAACCTTCCAGCACTGAAATTTTTGCTGAATTCCGGCCAGCGCACCGATACCTTAGAGTCGTTCCCCTTCACTATTTTCGTTGCAAACCAGGCAGATACCACAAAAATGTACAAACCAGAGGTAAAACCACTGGATACACCAATGAACTTGAAGGAATTTTTGGAACGTTTCGGCCCCCTAATTGTGGGTGGACTCATCGTGTTGGGACTCGTAATCGGCCTGATTTACTACATCCGAAAGCGCAAACAAGCGCCGAAACCATTACCACGAAAAGCCATAATTCCACCCCATATTGTCGCATTAAACGCTCTTGAAAAAATTAAAGCCGAAAAACCTTGGATTGAAGGCAATCTGAAACAGTATTATTCCGATATTACTGATATTGTGAAGAAATACACTGAAAATCGCTATAATATTGCGGTGATGGAAATGACAACCGACGAAACCTTGCACAT
>JBDKHP010000472.1:0-8599 GCA_039797645.1 Bacteroidota bacterium | reverse complement strand
AGTTAGCTTCAAACGTTGATGAAGTAATGACGCCCTATCGTAGCACAAAGCTACCCACGAAGAAGCTGCATTTGGCTGTTAACTAGAGCTCCACCTTATGCAATAAGTGAACCAATCCGGGCTAGTTCGGTCGGCAGCTTCATTTGTAACGCCGTAAGCACCCACGGCCAGCACTTTACTTTGGCCTACGGCCATGCGGCGAATAAAGCTTACCCCAACCAGAGAGACGCGTTTCACACACGAAAGAAGCAGCAGTGTAACTATCGCGTATTTCGGATAAAAATCGAAGGCAACAAGTATGTCTGTTATAATTGAAAAGAAATTGGAAGGGTGGTGTAAGCCTTTACCCGACAGTTATTGCGTATGGCTGGCTCCCATTTGGGCATCGCACGGACGAGGCGAAGGGCTTCGTCGTCCAGGTCGGAATGGGTGGGATTTAAAACAGTAACTTTGTCGATTGTACCATCGGTACACACAACAAACCGTACAAACAGACGGGCTTCTTGGCCGATCTGCCGTGCATAACTTGGGTAGTGTAAATTTCGCGCAATGTACTGTGAAAGTAGTTTCTGGCCTCCGGGATATTGCGCAGCTCTATCGGTGAAGTAATAAACGGTATCGTTTACTACCACAACTGTGCGCCCTGCACAGTCTATACTGAACAAATGGAGTAGCGCGATGAGACTTACTACGACGAATATCTGCAGAAACTTTTTCATGACATTAAGTTCTTTTGTGTTTAACTGAGACTTATTTCGGTGTGATTTGGTTACAGCTATGTGTATGGTTTTTTTATACATACGGTTCGTAACATTTGCATGTATTTGCACGTCGTGCGGATGTGTTTTAAGTTTTTTTGTTTCGTAATTCTAAAAAATAGCTACTTTTGGAATTGTAAGTTTGTTGGCTCGTTCTTGTATTGTTTTTCTGGAGCTGCATACGCTTGCCCTACTACTTAAAGAATTTCTTTCCTTTTCTTACGGCATGTTTTGAATCTGGAAATGTTAAAATTCAGGATAGATAAAAAATCAAATAACTCATTTAGACACCAATTATGAAACTTTCGCAAATCTGGATCCTGTTATCCCTTTTCTTAACATTGAGTGTGTGCGCTTCGGCACAAAACCGAAAAATTCAAAAAGCAGATAAGTTTTATGAGTCGGGCGAGTATCTGGAAGCTATTACTAAGTACAAAAAGCTGTACACGAAAGTAAAGGATAAGAGCCTCAAAGCTGAAATTGCGTATAAAGCAGCAGATTCATACCGACATATAAACGACCCCAAGAATGCAATTTCGTGGTTTCGCAAGGCTATCAAGGGAAAATACCCAGACCCGAAAGCTGTACTGTATTTGGCCGATGAGTTAAAAAAACAAGAGTCTTACGAAGATGCTCAAGTCGAATATCAGCTCTACAGCGAAATGGTGCCAGCAGATCCGGCAGGAAAAAATGGTGCGACGTCGTCGGCTATGGCTCTGGAGTGGCTCAAAAAACCTGAAGCGATTAAGGTTGAAGTGGTTAAGAAGTTGGTTGCAAAACAAATGGATTACTCGCCTGCTTTTGCAAGTGCCGACGGAAAGACACTCTATTTCGTTTCGAGTAGAGAAGGTGCAATGGGCGAAAAATTAAGTGCTGCTTCGGGTGAGAACTTTTCTGATATTTTTGCAACGACTGTCGATCGGAAGGGAGAGTGGAGTTTGCCCGTGCCTATTGAAGGTTTGGTAAACACTTTATTCGATGAGGGTGCAATGACCTTTACCAATGATTACCAACAGATTGTTTACACGCACTGCGAACAAAAGAAAAAAGAATCGGCAGGTTGCCGCATTTACACTGCATATTTCAAGAACAACATTTGGGATAAGGCTCAAGAAATGGTTTTGGTACAAGATAGTAGCGTAAGTTTGGGACATCCGTCTATGACCGCCGATGGGCTTACGATGTATTTTGCATCGGACTTGGAAGGCGGACAGGGTGGTAAAGATATATGGAAAGTTACACGTAAAACACCAACCGATTTTTGGTCGAAACCCGAGAATCTTGGCCCAGTGGTAAATACTCCAGGCGAGGAAATGTTTCCGTACATACATGCCGACAGCACCTTATATTTTGCCTCGAACTACCATCCCGGTTTGGGTGGATTGGATATTTTTCATTATGCCCCAAATAAAGAAGGCGTTTGGGTGGTTACGAATATGAAGAATCCGATTAATTCGGCGCAAGACGATTTTGGAATTACATTCGACCAAACAGGGCTTGCTGGTTATTTCTCTTCGACGCGCAACGGAAAATCGAGCGACGATATTTTTTCATTTGAAATCCCTGTGATTAAATTCAGCGTGGTAGGCATCGTTGTATCCGAGGCAGATAACAAACCAATTGAGGGGGCTACTGTGAGCATGACAGGTTCGGATGGATCTACTCTTGAAGCAGTTACAGGAAAAGATGGCAAGTTCAGCTTTGCGTTGGCTGCTGAAACTAGCTACGCTTTCATTAGTTCTAAAGACGATTACTTCAAAGGGACAGCCAACGAAACAACCAAAGGACTCACCGAAAGCAAAGTACTACAAGTCCGGATACCGATGCAACTCATAAAAAAAGAGGTAGCGTTTGAAGTGGAGAATATTTTTTACGATTTAGACAAAGCCTCGCTGCGCCCAGAATCAATGGTCTCGCTCGATAAGTTGGTAGAATTTCTACAATTCAACACCAATATAACTATAGAGTTGGGTGCACATACCGACTTCAGGGGTAGCGACAAATACAACCTCGACCTGTCGCAACGAAGGGCACAATCTGTGGTCGATTACCTTACACAGAAGGGTATAAATATAAAACGCTTGGTCGCCAAAGGATACGGAGAAACTACCCCACGTGTAATTACCGAAAAACTGGCAAAATTACACCCTGAATTTAAAGTAGGCGATTTGCTCGATATGAACTACATCAATGCGCTGAGTACCGACGCAGTAAAAGAAGAAGCACACCAGATTAACCGCCGTACCGAGTTTAAAGTACTCGCTACCGATTATAAAATTGAAGGTGTGAAATTTGGAAACGAATAGACATAAATTATAACACAACCTACTGATTTATAAATATCTGTAGGTTGTGTAATATTCTACCCATGAAGTTTCTAATTGCCCCCGATTCATTCAAAGGCAGTATCACAGCCAGCGAAGTATGCACAGTTCTAGCCAAGGTAGCTCAGTCAAGAAACCATATAGCCCAAGTACTACCACTTGCTGATGGTGGCGAAGGAAGCCTAGATGCCATATCGAGCGTGCGCTTTTTTTACCCAATTTCTACATCGACAACCGATGCCACAGGAAAACATATCTTGGCCAAGTCGCTGTACGACCAGAAATCACAAACTGCCATGTTGGAACTTGCCCGAACAGCAGGCCTACACCAGATTGATACTCGATTACAAAATTGCACTACCACTACAACCTTCGGGGCTGGCACACAGATTAAACACCTTATGGCTTTGGGAGCAAAGCAGTTAATACTGTTCGTGGGCGGAACGGCAACCAACGACGCTGGAATAGGCATTGCAGAAGCTCTAGGCTTTCAGTTTCTCGACAAACGATCCAAACCACTCAGACCCATAGGATACAACCTCCAGAAGGTTGCACACATAATCCCCCCTAACCTACCCTTTCCCAAAGACCTAAGCATTGAAATCGCCACAGATGTTACAAACCCCTTCTGCGGCCCAAGCGGTGCAGCTTGCCAATACGCAGCCCAGAAAGGCGCAAGCCCCGAAGAAATAACAATGCTCGATCGTGGAATGCAGCACTTTGCACAAATACTGGAAAAAGACTACAATTTCGACAAATCACTCGCCGGAAGCGGAGCCGCCGGTGGTGTTGCAGGTACGCTGGTCGCACTTTTGGACGCGAGAATAATCAGCGGAGCCGAAAAAATATTCGAAATCACACGTTTTGCCGAACAACTACAACAAAACGATTGGCTCATTACAGGCGAAGGATGCACTGATATACAAACACTACAAGGCAAACTCGTAGGCCGCGCAATTAATGAAGCACAAAAACAAAAAATTCCAACAGCCCTACTCAGCGGAAGCATTCAGCTTTCTGATGCCCAAGCCCTCCAACTTGGCGCATCCTGCTACTGGCCTCTTGCCCAAAGCCACAAACAGATTGAAAAGTCGATACGCAACCCCAAGAAATATCTCCGCGAACGCTTCTCTGAATTTTTAGACAGTATATAAACAAAAAAAACGCAGCCCCAAAAGAACTGCGTCTGCTATATATTACCATGCAAGGCTACAAAATCAGCATTGCATCGCCATAAGGGCCAAAGTTATACTTCTCTTTCACTGCCACTTTGTAAGCATTCATTATCAGATCGTATCCGCCAAAAGCCGAAACAGTCATCAGTAAAGTAGAAAGCGGCAAGTGGAAATTCGTAATCATACACGTAGGCACAATAAACTCGTAGGGAGGGAAAATAAATTTATTCGTCCATCCCTCAAAAGGCTTAATAAAACCATCCGTAGAAACCGAACTTTCAATCGTACGCAAGACGGTAGTCCCTACCACGCACACCTGTTTTTTGTTCGACTTAGCCGCATTGATAATATTCGATGCTTCTTCGCCAATAAAAATCTGTTCCGAATCCATTTTATGCTTCGTCAGATCCTCCACATCTACACTCCGGAAATTACCCAAGCCCACATGTAAAGTCACTTCAGCCATATTTACACCTTTAATCTCGCAACGTTTGAGTAAATGTTTGCTAAAGTGCAAACCCGCAGTAGGCGCAGCAACAGCCCCCTCGTGTTTCGCAAAAATTGTCTGATAGCGCTCCTCGTCATCAGCATTCACTTTGCGCAAAATAGTGCGCGGGAGCGGCGTTTCGCCCAAAGAGAACAACAATTGCTTAAACTCCTCGTGCGTACCATCGTGCAAAAAGCGCAACGTTCTACCGCGCGAGGTTGTGTTATCGATCACCTCAGCCACAAGGGCATCATTATCGCCAAAGTACAATTTATTTCCTATACGAATTTTTCGTGCTGGATCTACCAACACATCCCACAAACGCTGCTCGCGATTCAACTCACGAAGCAAGAAAACCTCAATTTTTGCACCAGTTTTCTCCTTATTGCCATACATCCGCGCCGGAAACACCTTCGTGTTGTTAAATACCAACACATCGCCCTCGTGAAAGAGATGAATCATCTCCTTAAAAACAGTATGTTCAATTTTGCCCGTTTCACGGTGCAAAATCATCAACCGCGACTCATCGCGATGCGCAGCCGGATTTTGGGCAATAAGTTCCGGCGGAAGCTTAAATGCAAATTTTGATAATTTCATTCGGTATTGCCTATTAAGGTTTTAACACTTGTTGATTATTCATTCAAAGAAACCTGAGCCACAAACTCCTCAATCGACAAAGCATCCTCCACCGAATACTCCCCAATAAAAGTACGCCGAAGCGCAGTCAAATAAGCCCCACTCCCGAGCTTCAGGCCAATATCTCGCGCCAAAGCACGAATATACGTCCCCTTACTACACCGAATCCGCAAGCGCAAACGGTAATTGGAAAACGAAAGTTGTTCAATCTCACTAATCTGAATTTGTCGCGGCGGAATTTCCACATGTTCGCCTTTGCGTGCGCTTTTATACGCCCGCTTTCCGTCAACACTCACCGCCGAAAACACGGGCGGCACCTGCCAGCTCTCGCCACGAAAGCTCTCGAGTACCTCGTCAATGAGCGCTTGGTCAATATGCGCCACATCAAATTCGGCATCCACAGGCAACTCAGCATCAAACGACGGCGTGGTAGCACCCAAGCACAGCTCAGCCACATACTCCTTGTCGCAACTCATAAAGGAATCGATAGATTTTGTCAACTTTCCCGTACAAACGATCACCAAGCCAGTAGCCAAAGGATCTAAAGTGCCCGCATGGCCCACCTTAATTCTCTTACCACTAGGCCCTTTGCCAATCGCAAAACGCATCTTATTCACTACATCAAACGACGTCCAATCCAACGGTTTGTCAATCAAAATCACCTGACCCAGTGAATACTTATTCTCAGTTTGCATACATCGGGATTTCAATCCTACGCCAAAGGCAAAATAAGCTCAAATTAGCTCTAAAAACTGGCCGCAAATTTCGCAAAAAAAACAATACAATAATTAAATAGAAAAAAAATAAACGTTAAAAAACCATAACGCATCTATCGAAAAATGAAGCCCTGAATCTCACCAAAATCTCGGAAGCTCGTTAGCAGTACGAAAATAATTAAGAGTCCGTATAAAAAATCAGATTGCCCAGGGTCGGGCTTTTATTCTCAAGATCCCATTATATAAGGTATGTGATATATATTCGCGTACTTTTCAGTAGTACGAGCCTCTGTGCAAGCCGAAGGCTTGGCGTTCGATAACGCCACATGGCCGTAGGCCAAAGTAAAGTATTTGCCCCGCATTCCTACGGCCTTACAAAGGGTGCTGCCGATGGGTCTAGCCCGGATAGTAGCGGTAGCCCACAGCGGTGTGATGCGGTGGCAGCAAGCTGATGCCTTCGGACTGAAACACATTGGTTTCCAGTTGATTTCGTACCCGAACGCGAGGACTACAAGCGGATAGCCGGCAGCAGCCCTATATAAGTAGTGTTTCGCTCCCGCTCCAAATCCTTTTTTTTATTTTTTTCTATCGTCGGGATTTTATTGGGCTTGTATCTATGAGTCCACTCTAAAAAGCATTTTTTTCTTTGAAAAAAAATATTCGTGAAAATAACTATCATGTATTCAAGGTATTATACATTATAAAAATTCTTGCATTCGTGGCGAACATACTTTTGGGAGTGGACTCATCTATTGCTATCTCGCGACAGTGGATGCTATAAATGCGATAATATTCGTTTCTTAGAACTTAGCCAGAGCAAAAAAAAAATAAAGATTAGAAGCTGTAGCCAAACTTTTCAAAGATAGGGCGGCTACCGGCTATCCGCTTGTAGTCCTCGCAAACGGGAACGGAATCACTTGGGTACCTGTGTATTTCAATCAAACTTCTGTACAAAAGGCCATTGCATCAGGTTGCTGTGGGCTACCGCTACTATCCGGGCTAGACCGCGCCCCACTTTCCAAACCCTCGCCGTAAACTCGCGGGGCAAACTCAGCAGTTGGCCTACGGCCATGAGGCCCGGTCGGCAAGCCTACGGCTTGCCTAGAACCCACAACTCCCACAATAAAACCGTAGCGAAAAAAGCCGACCCCATTCCATCCGACCCTTGCCACCAGAAAATCAGCAGCTCCTTATCGAAGTCGAAAATAGCGTACTTTCGCAAGCCACGCAGGGACTCTGGGCGAATCATTTTCACAAGGGACGCAAGATCTGCCAGTTTTTTGTATTTTTGATTCCTACAAAAATATCACAATAACTATCAGACACAACAAGCTATACCACCATGGAAAACAAGCTAAATAAAGAAGTATTGGTTTTCACCAACTTACGCAACGTATATAAACTCTACAACACCAGTATGTTCAACTACCAACAGGTACTTACCGGGGCAGAAATGGAAGTTGGCGAACACGCAATATACGTAACGGGCACCGACAACTTCGACGGATTTTTGCTCACTGCTTACGAAACTGGTAAAGTAGCCAAAGTTAGTCTTGCGAGCTTCAAATCCGAAACCAAGCGCAAACGTCTCAAAAATGCGTACAGTGGCGCCTCAAAACTCATCTACATCGCCCATTTTGAAACAGATACAGATCTGGTTGCGATCAGCTCGATAGGCAAAGTATTGTTATTCAACACTTCAGACATCAACACCATCGAAACACCCAGTGCTCAAGGCGTACAAGTGCTAAAATCAAAAGATCTGAGTAAACTCGACACAGTGGAAAAACCGGGCAAATTTAATTTTGCCAATCCGGAATTCTATCGTAAAAATATTCCAGCCATTGGCTACTTTCTTCACGAAGCCGACAAAGATAACGTACAGCTTTAGTCCCAACCAAGAACGCAAACCCAAGCGATATATCAAACTCAAGTATAATGGCAGCCCCGCAGAATCCGAAAAACAAAACTCAAAAACCAAACCCGGCAGCGACACCCAAACAGCCGCAGCCCGCGCTTACCAGCACAAACACATACCTGCCCGATTGGACAACAGATTGGAAAATCTACCTGATTCTCATACTCTTTGCCACAGGTTTATACCTAAACACAGTTCCTAATAAGTATGCTTTCGACGACAGCATATCTGTCACCGAAAATACATTTACCAAAGAAGGTATTTCCGGTATCGGCAAAATACTCTCTACAGATTACCTTATGGGTATGTGGGGTCGTGAAATGAAAATGTATGCTGGCGGGCGGTATAGACCTCTAAGTTTGGTGAGTTTGGCAATTGAGTACGAATTTTTTGGCGAGAACCCACACGTAAGCCATTTGGTAAATGCCCTCTTGTATGGACTCACAGCCTTTCTCCTTTTTCTGGTTCTTTCCAAATTATTTGTCCGCCATCCGTGGGGTATTGGCAAAGACAACCCTTGGTACTTGGGCTTGCCATTTATTATCACACTGCTATTTATTGCACACCCACTCCATACTGAAGTTG
>JBDKHP010000471.1:0-7661 GCA_039797645.1 Bacteroidota bacterium | reverse complement strand
TTACCGTGTTGTCCGCCAAACTGATCTGGAAAACCGTCGGAAAAAAGAAAGATTCTGTCGCCGGAGTCTAATTGGATCTTGTGGTTTTGGTAGCCTTCGGGGGTTATATCGACACCAAGTGTGAGCCGGTTTGCGATTACTTTCTCGAATTCTGTGGCGTTTTTGCGTACGATGATTAACGGACGCATTGCTCCGGCGTATTCAATCTGGCTTCCAGTGATTTTGCACAGGGCCATGTCGATGCCATCGAATTGTTTGTTTTCGTCAGCCGAACGGTTGAGTGTTTGGTGTATGATTTGGCTTACTTGGTTTAGAATTTGGCTCGGCGATGCTTCTGGGTTTTGGTTGATTACATTTTCTAAGGCATTGTGGCCTACTATACTGATAAAGGCGCCGGGTACTCCATGCCCAGTGCCATCGGCTGCGGCAAGGTACACGGCTCCGTCGGCGGCACGAAACCAATAGAAATCGCCAGAGACAATGTCTTTGGGTTGGTAGATAATGAAGCTGTTGGGGTAGTGTTCGGAAAGAATGGTTTCGTTTTCGAGGATTGCCGATTGTATGAGATGGGCGTATTGTAGGCTGGAGGTGATTTCTTTGTTGCGCTGATCGAGAAGGATGTTTTTGTTTTCGATTTGGGTTTTGCGCTTTAGGGTTATTTCTTTTTCTTTCTTGAGTTCGAGGGTACGAATACCGACTTCGGTTTCGAGTTCGCGTTTGTCGCGGGCTAATCGTTGGAGTTGAATTTGGTAACCTATGATGAACATCAGTGTGATGCTTCCGCTGAGTATTAGGTAAAAGGTGATGGTGTGCCAGAATGGTTTTTTTACAGAGAATGTGTAATCAACTGGCTTTGTGTTCCATTCGCCGTCGCCGTTGGAGGAGAGTACATGGAAAATATATTGCCCTGAGGGTAAGTTGCCGTAGGTTACGTGGTTTATTGTTGAGGGTGGACTCCATTCGGCGTCGAAGCCTTCGAGCATCCATTTGTATTGTACTTTTTCGGGGTGTCGGTAGCTTAGGCCGCGAAACTCGAAGGTTATGCTACGTTCGTCGTAAGGGAGGTCTAGGCCGATTGGAACATTACTCCAAGGTTGGATTCCTTTTACGAAGCTAATTTCTTGCCAATTAACGGTTTTGTAGCCGAGCTTTATGTCGGTGAGTAGCAGGCGGCTTTCTATGGTGTCGTTAAGGTTGGTTTCGCTGTTGAGCCTGATTGCTCCTTTTACGGTTCCGAACCAAATATTGCCTTGGTTGTCGATGGTTGAGGAGTTGTCGAGGGTTTCGATACCGCTAAAGCCTTCTTGAAAGCCGAAGTGCTTGACACTTAGTTCGGGGCTGAGTGTTATTTGTTCGATTCCGTTCTTTGCCCCGACCCATAGGTTGTTATGCTGGTCGAAGAGCATAAGGGATATTTGGTCTGAGTACAAGCCATTTTGCTTATTGTAGTGGGTGGGGGTGTCGCTGACTGAGCCGTCGGGGTTTATTTTGTAGATGTAAAGGCCTGCATTTTTTGTTCCGACGAGTACTTTGTCGGCCTTTGCTACAATAGAAACAATGTTTTTGAGGTTCGTGAAACTCGGCAAACTTAGGTAATGACTTCCGCTATATACGGTGAGTCCGCCGTCAATAAAACCGATCCAAAGGTTGCCGCTTTTGTCGATGGCTATGTCGCTGATGTCTTCACCGTTCATTCCGTCGGCAATGGAGTAAGTGTTGGTTTTTGTGATTCTGAGTGTATTGAAATCTTCAAATTCAAGGTGTGTCAGTCCGTTTTGGGTACCCAGCCACAGATTATGAGGGTTGGTGGTTGCGATTACTCGAACTCCGGGATAATCGAGCTTTTTAATGAATTTAGGCGTTGTGCCTGTGCTAAATATTTCAATGCCGTCGCTAGTGCCAATCCACATACGTTCGAGGCTATCGCGAAAGAGTGAGTAAACGATACGGGAGCCCGAGATACCCATTGGCACCGGTGCCACGATTGGTTTTGCCTTTCGAGCGTCTATTGTTGCGAGTCCCTCCCAGCTTCCGAGCCAAATTCGGCCAATGGTATCGTGTTCAAGTGCTGTAATTTGATTATTGGGCAGGCCGTCTCTGTCGGTAAAAGCCGTAAAGAGATTGCCACTGTATTTCATTATTCCACCAAAATAAGTAGAGATCCAAAGGTTGCCAAATGAATCGCTAAAAAGCGAACGGATACGGTTGTTACTAAGACCTTCCCGTTCGGTAAAGTTGGTGAAACTTTTGCCGTCGTAAAGACTAATGCCTTCTAAAGTTCCGAACCAAAGATTGTGTTCTTGGTCTTGAGTGATGCTACTTATTCGGTTGTCAATGAGTCCCTTTTCTTTGTCGAAGTTCGTGAAGCTAAGGCCGTCGAATTTCGATACTCCTTTTTCGGTGCCAATCCAAAGGTTGCCTTCGGTATCGGGATAAAGTGAAAGGATGAGTTTGTGTGGTAATCCTTCGGCAGTTCCATAGCAAATTAAGCGGTCGTTGTATAGAGCGGCGAGGCCGAAATCCGTGCCGATCCAGATTGTTCCGTTCTTGTCGGTTGTCATCACACGCACCACATCGTGCGGCAAACCATTTTTGCGGCGAATCTGAGAAATTTCGACAGGGGCAATAATTGGGTTGGTATTCGTACGAATGTTGAAAAGTGAAAATTTATTAATTCCGCCACCTTCAGTAGCCAATAATAGGTTGTGGTACTTGTCTTCTATAATACAACGCACTACATTGCTAGAAAGACCGTTGTCTTTATTGATGGTGAAAAAGAATGCGCCATCGTATCGAGATACGCCATTGTCTTCTGATGCAAACCAGAGTGAATGTTGGGAATCTTCATATACTTGTAGTATTGAGTTAGAGCATAAACCATCTTGGGTCGTAAACACCTGAAAGTTACGCCCATCAAACATTGCGACCCCACCACCCTCGGTGGCTATCCACAAATAGCCCCGACTGTCTTCAAATACAGAATAAACCCCCGATCTCGGAAGATTTTCCTCTATGGAATAACGGCGGAAGTTATATTGCTGTGCACTTGTTATTTGGTGCAAAAGCAGAAATAATACCCAAAGTAGAATTCTGTAAAGTCTCAAAGTTTGTATCTGTTTGGTACAAATATAATTTATTTCGGGCTGATCGAGTGGTTAATTCTTCAATTTACACCAAATTGAATTGAATTAGAGTGCAAAGTTGAATAATTGAGATTCGAGTCATCCTGAAATAACTTAAATTATATTTTTATTGGTACTATTGCAATGTGTATGTCAATTGCCTTGATTATGTACAAATACTGCAATTTCTTGTACGTTATATAGGCTTTCACACGTGCAAAAATAAACGAGTTTCAGTTGTATTTGTACACAAATCTTACACAAAAGCTCCAATTTTACCTAGATGTGTTGTTTTGTAGTATATTTATGCCCATGCGAATAATAAATATCATAGATCGATTTGATGCTGTAAATTTCGGAGTTTGGAATGCAGCATGTGCCGGAGCCAGACAGTTGAGTGAAAACTATCAAATTACGTCTGAGTTATGGCATTTACAGACTCATTACAAACCGTACACCGAACCAAATTGCCTAAGGCGAATCATTCAAGGCTCAAGTTTAGCCACGGCTAAAAAAATGATTCTGGAAGCCAAGCTAAATCCTAAAGACGATGTGATCGTAACGCATGGAAATTGGCGATTCCCAACCAGATGGGGAGCTTACTTTGCAAAACTGGGGTTTTGCTGGGTATTTGTACCGCACGGAATGTTAGAACCATGGAGCTTATCGCAACGCTTTTTACTCAAAAAGACATACTGGGCTTTGGTTGAAAAAAAAGCGATTCAACACGCAAGCAAAATTCGTGCGGTAGGGAAACCAGAGTACGATAATTTGTTGGCGTCGTTCCCTAATTCAGTATTGATTCCCAATGCAATTCCAATTCTGAGTTTTGATAAAAAAAACAGTGCAATCCGAAGAGTTTTGTTTTTGTCTCGTTTGCACAAGAAAAAAAATATTGTTGGGCTGATACAAGCATGGAAAGCTTCGAGCCTCATGTACGATCCGAAGTGGCAACTTAGTATTGGTGGCCCTGACGATGGTTTGCTTGCAACGGTACTTACCGAGATTGGTAAAACTGGAGGCAATATATTATATATCGGACCTCAATTTGGTCAGATGAAAATAGAGACCTACCAACGATCAACGTTTTTTATACTACCCTCGTTAAGCGAAGGTTTTCCGCTGAGTGTCCTCGATGCAGCTCAAGCGGGTCTTGTGCCTTTAATTTCTAGGGAATCAAACTTTCCCGAACTTATTGACAATGGATTAGCCATTGAAACAGGTACGAGTGTCGAGTCTATTAAAGCAGCCTTGAATCTGATTGCAAACTGGAAAGATGAAGAGATTGAGGCCTGCTCGAAAAAAACCAGTTCATATATTGTTCAGCATTACAGCGAGACTGTTGTGGCCGATTTATTGGCGCAGTTGTATCGCGATTTATTGGGTTAACTTTAGTACAAGTCTGTCAATTAGGCGATTTCTCGTTTATTAGAGAATTTAATAATTCATTTTACAACAATTGTTTAAGTTCAATTAGCTAAGGTATGCAAACTGAAGATCTAACAGAGTACAATAACAGTTGGTATAAGACAGGAAAGAATCCATTAATACGGGTGTTGTTGTATTTTACGAATCTGATAGTGGTACGTAATCGTTATCAGCCAATTTGCTATCCGAAACTTGTATGTTTAAGATTGTTTGGTGCAAAGATTGGTAAGCGGGTTGTTGTAAAACCAGGTGTAAATATCAAATACCCTTGGAAATTATCTGTAGGCGATAACACTTGGATAGGTGAGGGTGTGTGGATAGATAACCTAAGTATGGTAATGATTGGGAAAAACTGTTGTCTTTCGCAAGGTGTTATGTTATTATGTGGCAACCATCGCTATGATCGGCCACAATTTGATTTAGAAATAAAGCCAATAGTGTTGGAGGATGGCGTTTGGATTGGTGCAGGTACGATGGTATGCCCTGGCTGTATTGCACAAACCCACGCTGTAGTTGGTGCAATGTCACTAGCCGTTGGGGTAATTAAACCCTTTAGTATATATAGGGGAAACCCTGCTGTTTTTATCAAACAAAGAATCATTAGGCAAGCTGAAATTTAGACTTCAGGTTCGTTACCATCTTCTGAATCGTTCCCTTGGAAAAGTGACTGTGCTTGTTCTCCTATCTTTTTGAAAATAGCTTCTGCTTTTGTATCAAAATGGGTAAATGAGGCTAACTCAAAAACAACGATTGCTTGTCCATCTTTCGAGACTGAAAATAACAATAAATTTCGGGGGGTGCTTGTTCCCAGCCCAGACATTACCGTAAGATATTTTGGAGGCACAGAACTAAGGTTAAGTACATCTCTATTAACGGCTACTTGACCAGGCAAACCGTGGCCGATTGCAAAACTTCTCAAATCTTCGTTTTCGGTGTAATATGCATAGGTAGCAGAAAGTTCAAGTCTCTTATTGGAGGGGTTGTACAAATAGCCAATGCCTTGTGCAAGTTCAAAGTCTTTTGCTATAGAGCGCAGTAGCGATTCTGCAACCGTTTTATTATCAGCTTTCTGTACACGGGCTAAAATTTCACTAACCGTATTGGCTATTTCATTTTCAAGCAATTCAGCATCGTTGTTTCGTTGTAAATTATCAATTTTAGTTGCATCGATTTCCTTTTCTATATATTCAACAATAACTCGTGGCTTAAAAACTGCTAATCGTATGCCTAACACTATCGTTATAAAGCTCAAAATTCCTGAAAGTAAAGAGAATATTATAATTCTGTGAAGTAGTGAAATAGCTTGGTTATTTGTTGAGTATGCAACGATTTCAGATCTTAATTGTACAATGTCAGTGTAATACAAAATAGCAAGACTCGCCAGTGCGAGTGCGATAAATATTAAGGAAAAGAGTGTACTCTTGTACTTCATGGCGGTCAGGTATTGTTTGATTTCAAAATTAAGTCTATTATTTCGTCTTTGCTGAGCTGTTGGTTTGGCTCAAACAAACTGAGTGCAGCGAGGGGCATTGCCGAAACTTGAGCATCTGCTGGTGATTGTATTACAGTATGCGCTCCTTTATTAAACATTGCTTTAAGTCCGATAGCGCCATCCCTGTTAGCACCACTCAAGATAATACCGATTACGTTTCCTGATAGATAAAACGCCGCCGATCGCATTGTTAAATCAATAGAAGGTCGGGAGTGGTTCACCGCCTTAGATGTGGCCAATGAGAAACGTTCACCAGCGTCAATCATCAAATGGTAATTTGCTGGCGCTAAATAAACTGTGCCTCGTTCTATTTTCATCTTATCTGTTGGTTCTACAATTGGTATTTTAGTTTTAATTGAAAGAGCCTCTACAAACCCTGATCGAACATGCTTTAGACGATGAAGGCAAAGTATAATACTAGGGGAGAAATTCTTGGGTAAAGAATTTACAATTCCTACAATTGTCTGAAAGCTACCTGCCGAGCCTCCTATTACGATAAAATCACAAGCCATCAAAAGTTCGCTTTTTAAATATTTTTTCAGCAAAATGGTGCTCTGTAAATTTGAACTTAGCCGCACTAATATCCAGCGTTTCATTTATACCGATCGCTAAAAAGGATTTATTTTTAAGAATAGTATGTATTTTATTTACCGCATGTGCATGGAAATTATCGTTAAAAAGTAGTAATTTATTCCTATATATTACCAGATCATAGATTTCCTTTGGTTGAATATCTTGCCAACTACTCAAGTAAAACATAGTTTTCAAATAAAATTTAGGCTTCAAGTAGGCCTTGCCATTTGAAAAATCGAAATATGTTTCTACATTTTTACTACCTTGAAACCGATTGTAATTGTCGGAGTTCAAAGAGAAATTTTTAGCAAATACGAAACCATTCTTTATCAGATTTAATTTCTTTTCGTTTGTTGAATATACATCAACATCGCATTCATAATTAACATCAGATTCGTGAAGTGCTATAAGAAAAGAATATAGCTCCTCTCCACTATTAAGTTCAGGAAAAAATACACGAATATTACTCTTGAATGCGGGAAGTAATACATCGCGGAGGTACCTCCAAAAAGATGGATCACGTAAAAGCTCTGTGTCGGGAACCATTAGATGGTCTAAGAGTTTGTCTTGCCAGAATTCACTCGTTTCAATTTTATCACGTAACTCTTCAAAGGTTTTGAGAGAAAAGTCATCCATAAAGTCTTCCAATAGAATCCGAGTAAATGTAGGTGTCATATCAACAAGGTCTATCTTATAACTTTGGCTCAAGATGTAAAGCAACCGATTCAAATGGGTATCTGATATGTTTTCAAGACAGCTTGGCATAATGCTATATTATGTTCTTTTTTGTATAAAAAACGCCCCTTTTATTAAACTTTATTGATTTTGGACCTAAGAGACTCTCATGTTTGCCGAGTACAAGAAAACCCCTCGTATTTAAGTTGTCGTAGAATGTATCGATAATTCTATTCTGGAGCGAAAAATTGAAATAGATCAGTACATTTCTACAAATAATAATATCAAAAGGCTGGTCAGAAGGACAGTCCAGTTTTACTAAATCATGTTTCACAAACTCCACATTCTTTATAAGAAATTTATGAAGCGAT
>JBDKHP010000470.1:0-8456 GCA_039797645.1 Bacteroidota bacterium | reverse complement strand
GGGAGTTTTTCTTGGTTTGGCTATGCTCTCGAAGTACAATGCGGGTTTATTTTATGTGTTTATCCCTATTTGGTGGTTTGTGAAGTACTTCTTCGGAATGAATGTCTACGCTAAAACCATGCGCGGATTGTGGCAATTTCTTATAGAATTTGCGGTTTCTGTGTTGGTGGTAATGGTATTAATGCCTGCCGTGTTTCTCGATTTTGCACTCCTTTGGAAATCTACTTTGGGTATTGTGTACCTCAAACCAATCTATGCGGCTATTCCGTTGTTGATGCTGGTATTTGTACTTGTGCTTCGTGAAAAATGGATGCTTTGGTTTGGATCTAAAGATTCTGCCCTTATAATTGCAAAGTATGCTGTGGTTTCGCTCATTGTGGTTCTCGTCGTTGCTTCTGGTATTGTTGCGTTCCGCAATAGTGCAGATGTAATACCAGTGGATGCCAAACAGTTTAATGTGCCGTTTAAGCCTGCAATTTTATTTAATACTCTCATGGTAGGCTGGGTGGCTTCTTGGCCTTTTATTTTGGGTCTGTGTGTGTGCGTGTGGGCTATTTTTCGGCACAATTTGTTGCAGAAAGCACCCCAAGTTATGGGTGTGATGCTGTTTGTGTGGTTGTTTATTGCGGGTTCTTCGTTTCAGGGCGTACAATTGAGTGCGCGTTATACCATTATGCTGTTTCCGCTATTGGCCTACATTGTGGCACTTGCGGTACAGCAAGTTAAAATCCCGAAAGTTTGGATCGTAATACCAATGCTGTTGTTTCCGCTTACGGATTTTGGCTTGCTAAAACCTTCGGGAATGGTGTTTTATACCAATAACTACTACTGGACGAACGATGGCCATTTATTATGGGGTTTTGGTGGGTATGAAATTGCTGAAAAAGCCAATAGATTACCCAATGCAGAAGATTTAAAAGTGTTGGTCGATTATCATGGGTTTGCAATTTTTTTTCATGGTGATTCCGATTTTATGGAAAAACAAATGACAAATGCTGTAATGGACGACTATGATTATCTGTACCTTAGCACGGCTGGATATAGAAGTAAAGTAAGTTGGGATATGCTTAGTTCGGATCTCGACTTTTATTATCAACTACCCGACGATAGTGCGGTATTTGTGAATCGCGATAAAAACACGTTTACGCGATTAATTAAGGTGAACAAGAGTAGAACGATGGTTTTTCCCCCAAATTTCATTAATACAGAATTGCTGATTGAACGAAATACGCCTTATACCTTGGGAGCTTGGTTGCAATTATTCAATACCGATCAGGGGTCGCCTTTTGCCATCTTTACAACAGATGTGGCGACAGATTTACAGCTCAGGGTGAACAAAGGCGTGCTGAGTTTTGCCGGAAACAGTGTGGAATTACCACACCAGAAAAAGCAAGGGGAATGGCATTTGGTGGTAATTACAAACAGCGACAAACTTAGGCTTTGGTACGATGCCAAATTGCTGGCCGAATGGCCTGCGGTAAATTACAAATCGCGTATTGCTCTGAGTAAAAATTTTGTGGGCGATGAAGATGGTTTCAGAATTTATTACGAATCATTGACTCCCGATTTGGTGAAAGCTTGGTACAACAATGGAGTAATGGATCATTCCTTGTTGTTGTACCGCAACAATGAAGAAATTACAATGGTGCGTAATTATTATAAAAAAATGAACAAAGAGTGATTTTTGTAAAATTCAACTTTTTATTTTTCTGTTTGTGAGGTAGTTAATCTTGATTCTTTTTTTGAAATTAATATAAGTGTAGTATGATTAAATCTGTTTTTCTTCGTTTTTTTATTTTTTCAATCTTTGCATTTGTTTTTTTTTCAGTGAGTTTTGCGCAAACACAGCAGCATTTGAATGGGTCTTTGAGTTCTCTGATAACACACTCCGATGGCTGCAAAGACGGCAAACACAGCGCCAAGGTAAACTTTGTGGTGCCCCAGTATTTGGAAGCACCCGAAGTGTATCGGGGTTTCACGGTGACACTTTTTCCTGTCGGATACATTCAATTTCAGTTGGAATCGGCTAGGGGAGTGGTGCAAGGTTCTATGCGCATCGGTGCACCTTTTGAGGCGAGAATTGCTTTTGCCGACACCTTGGCTTGCGACAAAATTAAGTTAAGTGTTAAAGTACTATCGGTAGAACCTTTACCAACGGTGTTGCTCGACAAAAAGTTGGTAGATCAGTACTACGAAGCAGCCAGTGAGTTCGACCGGATAGAGGCCAAAGCAAATAGTATCTACTACAAAGATCCTTCAACCCTTGATGCCGCGATTGATGAACTAGCCGAAGTTGATTCTTGGCTTGATGTGATCGACCGAAAAAAAATCCCACAACTATTGCCACTAAAAGACTCAGATCCGGCTCACTTTGTTTCTCAATATTCACATGCGAAGGATGTGGTGAACAATGTGGCTGGTTTGGTAGAGTCTGCGCGGCGCAATTGGCCGCAGATGTTTTACCACAAAGCCCAACGTTATTCGGGTTCAGATAGAGAAGAATATTTGAAAAAATCGGTCTCGAAGGCCGAAGAATTTAAGATTGTGTATGCCGAACCTTATTTCGATTTGGCGCAAACCTATCTATACGAACGCGACTACGACAATGCCCGCGATTATTTGTACCGATTTATGGCACTGAGGCCCAGTTATTCCGACGGACAGCAGGCTGTGGTGCTCATGCGTCGGGTGTTCGATGCCTATGTAAATTCAGCCCAACAACATGATGGTGAGGCCGCAATAGCCGATTATTATATGGCTCAAGACATGGCCAAGCGGTTTCCCGAAGTCGGCAATTTGGCCATGGTTACAGACCGAATCAAGGCCATCCGTTCGGGCTTGTTCGATAGGGATATTACCGAAGCCCTCACACACGAGAGTTTTCAGGATTTAGACAAGCTTCGTGCTTACCGCGATAAATACACCCACGAGTTGTACCGGCCAGAAGCTTTAGACGAAGCCATTGCCAATTTGTGGCAACTTCATGCCGACCGTCTTTTTGGACTAATCCAACAAAACCAGACCGACAGAGCTTTCGATTTATTGAAGCAGATGGAGCATTTGCGGCATCAGTTTTCCGTACCCTTGCCCTACCCAACACAACTAGACAAGGCGTACGCGGCACTCTACGATCAATATCGTTTGCGGGTAGAGCAGCAGTTGGCCAGCCAGAAGTTCGAGGCAGCTGCCCTAGCAACCGAGCAGTTGGCGGCGATCGTCGCCCAAAATCCAATATCACAACGTACGCCCAACGAAATTCCCGATTATTTCCGAAGCGCCTACGGGGGGCGTGTTATACAGGGCGTGCGCGAAGTAGAAGTCGCGATCTCTAAGACTCAGTTTGACACTGCACTCCGACAAATGGAAAGCCTAAAGACCTATGCCGCAACACACGCCCAGTGGGTTGCCCCCGAACAAATTCAGCAGCTCGACGACCTACGGGTGAGTCTCCACTCCGAGAGTTTTGCATTTCAACTCAAAACTGTAACGAAGCTAAGTCAAGGGAAACGTTTTGCCGAAGCCGAAGCTGCCATGCAGGCACTCCGAACATACAGCAAAACCTACGCAGAGTGGATGCGCCCGATGGCCCACGGACAAATGGACCAGACCGAACAAGACCTTCACCGCAACCACTTCGACACCCAATTCGGAACCACAACCCAGCTATGGGCAAAATCGAAGATCGAGGAGTCGCAGGCGCAATTGCTGATTTTAGCCGATTTTTACACCGCTCATAAGTCATGGTTGCAGCCAAACTCCGAGGAACTAATACGCACCCAAGCCGTGAAACTTTCGGCAAAACTCACCGAAAAGTCCCAAGCAAGTTTGCGCACGAAGCAGAACTTTGTGGCCGAGCGACAAGTTAAATTGGCCATGGATTTGTTGCCTTATACCGACATGAACACCGGTAACGAAGCCAAGAATCAGTTTGCGGCAGTAAATATAGCCTTCGCGATAGAGGCCACCCGTGCATCCCGCCATGCCGATGCAGCCGGGTTTTACTCAAAGGCACAGAGCCTCTTTACCGAAAAAGCCCCGCGCGATGCTGTAGAAACAGACCGAACAAAAAGTTGGAATGCACATGTTAATCAGTTACTTGCCGCACAAATTGCGGAAGCGAACCGCAATCCCTCTTCGGTAACATTGGGCGAAAATGCAGGCAAATATGCCCAAACACTTTCCGAATGCAGCACTTTGGTAGGCGCGCAGCGTTTTCAGCTCGACGCAGCCAACACCCAGCTCGTGGCAACGCTCAGCGAAATCTACAGAGCCGAGAATTGTGTCCGCGTGAGCCGTTTGTTTCAGGCCAACTACCGTACAGCCTTGGCAAAAGTACCCAGCGGAAATTTCTCGACCATTTCCACCGAACTCCGCGAAGCTCTCGCCTTGGTAAAGGCCAACGAAGCTTGCCAAATCGACACCCTACAAGTCGCTTCAGACCTCCGGCTTTATGCCCTAGGCGAGCGTTTTGAGAAACTCACCGCAGCCCGCGAACGCGCATTAGCCCAACAAGATTGGCCGGCAGTGGTCACTTTCTCCGACGACATCGAGAAGCTTCGCAATTACCCCTCGCAGATGGCGCAACTCAAACTAAAACCCACCGAAGCCTCCGAATACATTTTGGCAAACCCACAGCCCGACCTTCTCGCCGAGGCATTAGCACTCAATGCCACAAGGCTCTCAGACACCCGTGCGTCGCTATATTTGCAAAACATTCTCAATCAGAAACCCGCCAGAAAATACCTAAAAGCCCTTGGCAATCGCATCGGCACACTGCAAGCCCAGAAGTTTGGCTACCCAAATTACAAAGACGGACTCTACTATTTCAAAACCGTAGAACCCAGCGGACGAAGTTACCGACGCTTCAAATCGGGCTATAAATCGGGTTATAAAGCAGCCCTGAAAAAATAAAAAACGGCTGTACTTGCTCTCAAGTACAGCCGTTTTCAGTCTCAATCTTACAAAATCAGACCCGCAGCCGCTGGCCGTGGAGCTTTCACAACCAAAATACGCGCCTTCGTATCGCCGTGGTTGGTAATATTATGTACAATATCTTTTGGGCTTTCCACCAAGTCGTTCACCTGCGCCACGTATGTCTCGGTGCCCACTAAAATCGTCGGATTCCCTTCAAGTATATAGAAAAAAACATCGACTGGCGTAATATGGGGCTTCAGTCCTTGGCCCGGCTCTAGGCTTATGTGCACCGCCTGTGCCGAATCTTGGTTATATAGCATTTTCACGTCGGCGCCATGCGGATTTTGTTTCGCTTCAGCCTCAAGGTAGTTGGTGTGTTTCATCAGTTGGAATGTTTAATTAAGTATTAAAGTACCAAAATTACAAAATAATTATATCAACCCAAACCCATTCAGTCATCTTTTGCACTCAGCATGAAGTTAGCAGGATTTTAAACGCGCTAAAAGGCTAACAAACAACAGTTTGAAAAAAGAACAAGGCGTGTACAAAAAAAGAAAAGAAAAAAAATAATAATAAGGAGCTGTAGCCCAACAAAATTTGTAATGGCGGCTACCGGCTCTTAGCAGTAGTCCTCGCAACGGGTACGAAATCACTTGGCCGCTTAAGTTTTTCAATTGAACGGCAGCCCAAACGGCCACGCCACACGTGCTGTGGGCTACTTGCCGCGATCCGGGCTAGTTCGGTCGGCAGCTTCATTTGTAACGCCGTAGGTGCGCTGGGCCGAAACTTTCTTTGGCCTACGGCCATGTAGCGAACGGCGCATACCAACGGGGGGCACTTTAAGCCAATGTCATTAAGTTTAGGAATTTGTACTATGTGGGCCATATTTCAGTGAAATTTCCCTCGGTATATTCCCAACTTAAACGAACAGTAACACGCTAGAATTACCCTACCAGTATTGCCTTATAGCACAAAAGGTGCGTAATAAGTAGCACAGGCTGTAAGGCATGGAAAAAACAGAAGCCACCAGATTTGTAAAGCCCCAATGTGGCGTAGTTGGTTAAAAATCAGTTGTATTTACGGTTTGATTTTCGCTCCTTTGGGGTTTAGTGATGCTCCTTGTCGGCCTGTACCCGGGGCGTCACCCAAGGCTATCTGATTACGCCCATTTGGGACTTTGTGGGGTATCTGTTCGCAATTAAATACTGCGATACCTCCCGATGAGTCCACTCTAAAAAGTATGTTCGCCACGAATGCACGAATTTTTATAATGTATAATACCTTGAATACATGATAGTTATTTTCACGAATATTTTTTTTCAAAGAAAAAAAATGCTTTTTAGAGTGGACTCCTCGATTAAAAAATCAGTACGCTTCGCTAATTCCTTAACTCAATGGCATCAGATCTAAGCCTCCTTCTGTAGGCTCTGTTTGTTTCATGGCCGCAGGCCAACAGAAAGTGCTTGCCCAGGGTACCTACGGCGTTACAAACGGTGCTGCCGACCGAACTAGCCCGGATAGTAGCGGTAGCCCACAGCGGTGTGACGTGGTATCAGCTAGCTGATTCTATTCGATTGAAATACAGACGTTTCCAGTTGATTCGTTGGCCGAACGCGAGGACTACAAGCGGATAGCCGGCAGCAGCCACTACAAATATTGTTGGGTTACAGCTCCTTATCTTTTTTATTTTTTTTTGTCGGGACGGTTTTCGCTTGGTTTTTTGCTTGCTTAATATAACCGACTGTTTGGGTGCGTTTTGTTTTCCGCTGCCCTAATGGCTCTTTTTTTGCTGTATTTAGCTTAAAAACAGATGTTTAATGTGTTTTATTTTTCTGCTTTTAACGCAATCGCAATGTGCCTAAGTGAATTTGTGCATGGCGATTCACACAAGTCGGAATTTCTTGTACGTGGTGCGAAATGAATATCAGGGTTCTGTGGATGCAGAAATAGTCGAGCAGTTCGCGGGCTTTGGCAATATGCGCATGGTCGAAATTCTGGAAAGGCTCATCGAGAATCAGCAGTGCCGGGTTTTTGAAAATGGCACGGATGAAATACACCAAACGTTGCTGCCCCGTGGATAGTTCGTGAATGGGCCTATCGCGTAAGTGTTCTATCTGGAAGTAGGTAAAGAGCGAATCGAGCATTTCCAATTCTGCGGAGTTGGGCTTTCGGTGTTTGAAGGGGTGTTCGCGCAATACGCTGAGTACGGTGTTGCGACAAGTGAGCTGCCCTTGTTGGTAAATTTGCTGCTCTGGCGATAGGTAGGCGACGCGTTCTTTTACGTCCCAAATGCTCTGGCCGGGGCCGCGTAGTTTGTCGAATAGTGTGATTTTGTGGGCATAAGCTTGTGGATTGTCGGCATTGAGTAAACTGGCCAGCATGGTTTTTCCTGAGCCATTTTCGCCACTCAAAGCCCATTTTTCGCCCCTGCGAATGGTCCAGTTTATGTCTTTGAGTATTTGTTTTTCGCCGTACCGAATGCTTACGGATTCGAGCCTGACGGCAATGTTGAAACTGTTGTCGGCGGGCGGCGCAAATTTTAGGGGAAAGCGTGTGGATAGTTCTCGGGGGGATGTGTTTCGTGAGTTTTCTATTTTCTGCTTTTGCTGCACCTGCATACAATCGAGCAGGAGTATATGATCCATTTTACTGGGGAAGCTGTCGGTGTTGCAGGCAAGTATTACGCTAATGCCTTGGGCAATAATGGTGTCGATACTGTGGTTGAGTGCATTGCGCGATTGTTGGTCCAATCCGTTGTACGGATTGTCGAGAATCAGAATTTTAGGTTTTCTGAGCAGTGCTTTGGTTATCAGTACTTTTCGGTTCTCTCCGTTGGATAGTTTGATGAATTCTTCGTCGAGTTGGTGGCCAATTTCAAAGGGGTAGTTGTGTTGGGCAAATTCTTGTCGGGCGGTGGGTGAATTTCCGAATAGAAAATCGGCTACGGTAAAAGTTCCTTCTACTTCGGTGCTGTGGTAGCGTTGTTGGTAATAATAATTTTTGTACCGAATGTGGCTGTCTTGGAAATATACAAAAGCGGCGTCGTTTCTAAGTGCTGTGAATGCAGCTGTTTGGCCGTAGGTATTGCCATAAATTACGCTGCCTGCTGCAATGCGCATCTTGCCTTCTATGGCTTTGAGGAGCGATGTTTTTCCGGATCCTGAATTGCCTGTGATTACCCAATTTTCGCCTTTCTGAATTGTCCAGTTGAAGCCTTTAAATATGGTGTTGTCGTGTAGTTTTAGGGTGCAGTTGTCGAAGTGTAGGAGCATCGTGTTGTTCATTTTGTGGGATCTTGCTCTACAAATATACATTTTTTGTGCTTGCGATTTAGTGCATCTACTTTTATGAGATGACTTTTGTTGTAAATAAAAATTTTCTATAAAACCCCCGTTTGAGATCGTGAAATCTTGGCATTTGTGCGGTTATGAAGAAAAAAATAAGGACTTGTAGCCTGTTTTAACTTTTTTTTTGTGGGCGATTTGTGCCGTTTTCGCCTACTGGCAAAACCATCCTTTTTTTTTGACTAAAAAAAACACAAC
>JBDKHP010000469.1:0-3758 GCA_039797645.1 Bacteroidota bacterium | reverse complement strand
ATTTATGCACCAACAGAAGGATTTGTTGCAAATGGTGGAATTATAATAAAATTGTAAAAATCTAAAAACAAAAGAGTTGCGGCGAAGCCGCAATTTTTCTGTTTATAATGATAAAATTTAAAATAGTGAATATATAATGTAACAAATTGATAATGAAAGAAAAAAACCGATAATCGAGTAGCCCGCCCCCAATCAAATGACTGAGGGAGAGGCTCTCACACCACGTAGCGTACGGTTCTCGTACTACGCGGTTCGTTAAACTCTCGGGAAGAGTGGCGCACTTTGGTAATGTGGGCAAACTTTGAGATAATGAGTAAGCATGGCTTCGTATCCACGTTTTACCAAGCGTTACAAAGTTATGGTGGTATTCAGAGTCGGACTTTGTGCAATTGCCCATCTTCCTTTTCTGCTCCTGTCACATGGCCGTAGGCCAAGGTAAAGTGCTTGCCCAGCGCACCTACGGCGTTACAGATGGTGCTGCCGATCGGCCTAGCCCGGATCGCGGCAAGTAGCCCACAGCATGTGTGGAGTGTCCGTTGGTAGAGGAGTTCAATTGAAATACAAGGGCTGCCAAGTGATACGGTACCCGTTGCGAGGACTACAGCCAAGAGCCGGCAGCCGCCGCCTAAAATAGTGTTGAGTCTCCGCTCCTAATCATTTTTTTTATTTTTATGTCTCGCGTCTTCGGCTGGGTTGCCTGAAAATGAAAATCCACCCGACACTTATGTATCGGATGGTCTAACATTCTATCTGATTGTGGTTTTTTTTGAAACTTAACTGCTATATACGTGTACCGATGTTTGTGCCGATGGTAGGTAATTGATTCCGAACCAGCATATTAACAAGAGCACGAACGCAAGGGCGAGTATCCAAAGGGCTGTTTTGGTGGACTGCTGATGGTTGTCTCGGAGGTGGATATAAACCAAATAGACGAGCCAACTCAGGAGTGCCCATGTTTCTTTGGGATCCCAGGTCCAATAATGTCCCCAGGCTTCTTTTGCCCAAAGTGCGCCAAAAAGTAGGCCCATGGTGAGTAGGGCAAAACCGGCATATACGAGGTTGTCGGCTAGTTGTAGGTTTGATTTTCCGCCGGCATAGAGCTGCCATAATTCGCGCAAAGCCACGAGCGACGATGCTGCTAAAAGGGCGTATGCAAAAATATAAACCACTACGTGGGGTACAAACCATGGGCTTTGGAGCGCGGGCATTAGGGCTTTGTAATAGGTTTCGGGGTGCATCAGGTTGATGCCCAAAAAGAGCATGGCCATGCCCAAACTATAGGCCAAGAACCATTTGTAGTGCCAACGGGCATAGGTTACGAGGCCGATGATTGGCAGAAAGAGTGAATACCAAAGGCGGGTTTCGCCAAGTGTACGCAAGGGCGGGCGTTCGAGTCCGTGCCAAAGGGCACCGATGAAGATGCCCAAAACGACGATTCCTAAGATGGTTTGGATGTAGATAAGTGCCTCGCGTCGGCCATGTTTTACGTAGTAAAGCGTGGTTAATGTGGCAAGCCAAAAGATGGCTGCAATGGCAGCTATGGTGGGGAATTGTAACCAGAGTTTTTCCATTATTCTTCGTTTTTGGTTTGTGTGTGGGATTTACGGCCTTGCCAAAAAAGATACACGGCTCCGGCGAGCATCATAAATATACCGACATATACGGTGGGTAACCATGGGTCGGCTACGGCTTCGAGTACGCTTTTGTCGGACCAGCGGCCTTGTTCTTCGTCGTAGCTAATCTGGTAGATTTTCCAGCCAGCTACGGTGAGTGGCTTGTTTACTTCGAGCCATGCGGAGTCGGTTTTCTGGTCTTTGGTGCGCCACTTAATGTAAGATCGGTAGGACTTGACTTCGGCTTGTAGCATTACCACGGCGAGTGAGTCGTTGGCGTGGTACATCTTGTAGGGCATCACAAAATTGCCGTTCGAGAGCCATACGGTTGTGTCGGTGGTGGCAGTGCGAATGTGGACTAAGGATGCTTGGGCGGCATTGGGTTCGTTGCTGATTGTGTAGTTCTTTTCTTCACCTTCGCGGGAGGCTAAAGGGAGGAATTTTACGACTTCGGCTTGAATGTCGCGGTACTTAATTTTTACACCTTCGGCGCAATGTGGCCATGATTCTTGCGTGGGGGTGGGTGCAATTTTGCTCGTGTTCTTGTTGAAAACTGCAAGTTGGGCGGGGTATTCTTCTATCTCGAAGTTCTTGAGTGCCAAACTGTAGGGCAAATGGTACTGTTCGCCTTTGTCGTTGTAGGCAAAGGGCAGGTAATCTTCGCCTTCCATCAGGGGAACTTGTAGTCGGTAGAAATCGCTTGTGCCGATACTCGCTGCTACCAAAGTGAGCCATAGTCCCGCATGGTTGAGGAAAAAGCCTATGTTCTTGCGGTGTAGCGGTATGAGTCGGCGGATGGTTATGAGGCCTAAACTGCTAAGCATATAGGTTTGAATTACCACCATAATCCACGAACTGGCCAAGTGTGAGAATCCAAATTGTTGTACCCAAGTCGTGGTTTCGGTGTCGGTTTGTGGCAAAAAGCCCATAATTAAAACCAACAAGGTGTACATACTTACCGAGCAAATAGCAACAGGCACGCCTGCCAACCAGCGTACCCAAGCACGCTTACGAAAGAAGAGGTGAATGAGTACAAGAACGGCCAAAAAGCCACCCCCAATCATGATATTTCCCGGCCAAGGTGGTATTTGGGCGCGCGATGGCCAAGTTATGTAGTTTAATGCAAAACCGACGATTGTGAGCAGGACGGTAAAAATGAGTCCCTGAAGGTATGCCCGTCGTTTTGCGGCAGCAGACTCTGTGTTTGTTTGCATAGTGTATAATGTTGTCTCTCGTGTTCGTGTTGAGTGTCAGCTGGTAACGGATACGTGAGTGTGTTGTTTGTATTAAAAAAGGGAGCGTTGTGCCCCCTTTTTATTGGTGATAATAATGAAATAAAAGAATTCAGATCTTATTTGGCCAGTTTGCGGATGTAGTTAACGAGCAGCCAACGGTCTGTTTCAGATTTGATCTTTTTTTCGAAGTTTGGCATTTCTTCGCGGCCAATATAACTTTTGTAATAGATTTCTCCGTCAGTTTGTTTGGTGAAAACTGCTGCAGTGAAATCGTTCATTTTGGTTTTCAGGGTAGAAGCTTTGTCGCCATCGCCAAAGCCTTCTGCACCGTGGCAGGATTTGCAATGCAATTTGTACAAACCTTTGCCTACGTTGTCGGGATCGGCTTTACCAGCCTGTGGATTCGCTTTTGTTTTGTAGGCTGCGGGAACAACCCAATCGTTGATGTGTAGGCTCGTCATAGATACAAATGCAAACGAACCGAATAGTAATGCCAAAAGAGCGAATGTTGTTCTGAATCTAAGGATACTTTTCATTTTTCTGCTTTTTAAAGGTTACGCTAATCCCTATCCGAGTTGTGGATTCCGTAGTGTCAGCACGGTTTTTTGGTAGGGTTTAAGCTTTGTTTAACTTGATATTGCGTTGAATTATAAATGCAATTGATAAGGCTGCCATTGTAGCTAAGAGCATGAATAAGAGATAATGCTGTGTAGCTTTGTGTCGCGTAACGACTGGAAAACTGGCAGTTGCCCCCCAGTTAACTTGAGCAGTACTTCGCATTTTACCCATTTCTTCGTCATCGACCATTACAGAAATTAAGATTTTTTCGCCGTTTGCACTAATGAGTTCTTCGGGGAAATCTATAGAAGCTTGCCCGTTTTCGAGGGTGGCTTCTCCTACTTTTTGCCAG